>DBEWTR010000295.1:0-2776 GCA_048205775.1 Collinsella sp.
CGAGATCGCCCATCAAAACGTCTCGGCCGCACTCATTTGCACCGGCACCGTCAAGCTGACCCCCGATGCGCCCCAGCCTTTCGAGCTTTCTGCCACCTCCATCGAGGTCGAGGGCACGAGCGCCCCGGATTACCCGCTGCAGAAGAAGCGCGCAACCGTCGAGTTCCTGCGCACCCAGCAGCACCTGCGCCCGCGCACCAACCTGTTCCGCGCCGTGTTCCGCATCCGCTCTGTCGCGGCTGCCGCCATCCACCGCTTCTTCCAGGAGCAGGGCTTTGTCTACGTCAACACCCCCATCATCACCACGAGTGTCTGCGAGGGCGCCGGCGAGATGTTCCGCGTGACCACGCTCGACCCCAAAAATCCGCCCCTCACCGAGTCCGGCGAGGTCGACTGGAGCCAGGACTTCTTTGGCAAGCATGCAAGCCTCACCGTGTCCGGCCAGCTCAATGCCGAGAACTTTGCCATGGCCTTTGGCGACGTGTACACGTTTGGCCCCACCTTCCGCGCCGAGAACTCCAACACCACGCGCCACGCCGCCGAGTTTTGGATGATCGAGCCCGAGATGGCCTTTGCCGATCTTAACGACTACATGGATAACGCCGAGGCCATGCTCAAGTATGTCCTCAAGGACGTCATGGCAACCTGCCCCGACGAGCTCAATATGCTCAACAAGTTTGTGGACAAGGGTCTGCTCGAGCGCCTGGACCATGTCGCCAACTCCGACTTCGCCCGCGTCACCTATACCGAGGCCGTCGAAATCCTGGAGCAGGCAGTCGCTGCTGGCCACCAGTTTGATTACCCCGTCAGCTGGGGCATCGACCTGCAGACCGAGCACGAGCGCTTCCTGACCGAAGAGCACTTTAAGCGACCGACTTTTGTGACCGACTACCCGGCCGAGATCAAGGCGTTCTACATGCGCATGAACGAGGACGGCAAGACCGTCGCCGCCGCCGACTGCCTGGTGCCCGGTATCGGCGAGATTATCGGCGGCTCCCAGCGCGAGGAGCGCCTGGATCTGCTCGAGGCCCGCATCAAGGACCTGGGCATGAATCCCGAGCAGTACAAGTACTACCTTGACCTGCGCCGCTACGGTTCCTGCAAGCACGCCGGCTACGGTCTGGGCTTCGAGCGCTTGGTCATGTATCTGACCGGCGTGGGCAACATCCGCGACGTCCTGCCGCACCCGCGCACCGTGGGCAACGCCGACTTCTAATCGTCGGACGCTAGCTCGCGTCGCCACACGCCAACGCTCATCGCACAAGCGCCTCTCGACATCGGTCGAGAGGCGCTTTTTTCAACAGCATCCGTCAAGCTTTTGGCAAGGTTTTGGTCAGTTGAGCAGGGCTGTTGAAAACTCGACCCGCCGTTTGCCGACGACTACCGACCGCCCAGAGCGCCCTGCGCCCCTGAGAAAGCCCCGCGTCCTAGGCTCCATACCGTCGCCACCCAAAACGGAAAGGACGTGGGCACCATGACCGAAGCCGCTGTTGAAACCTACGACACCACGACGAGAGGCGCCGCCTCGATGGCAGCCTATCGCGCCGTTCGCATCCTGCAACTATTAAGCGAAAACACCGGCGAGGACAAGGCCATGCTTTCCGATGAGTTGATCCGGCGCCTCGCCCATCCCGACGACCCCGCCCGCATGCCCATCTCGGCGGCGCGGCGCAGCATCTACACCGCCATCTCCGCGCTTCGCCATGCCGGATACGAAATTGAGTACAAACGCGGCGTGGGGTATCGGCTCTTGACCCGTCCACTCACCGACGAGGAGATCATCCGGCTTCACGGCATGGTCATGCGCAACCGCTCCACGCCTATCGCCATCCGCAAGAGCATGGCGCAGCACTTAGTTGCCATGGCGAGTGCCGACGTTCGCGGCTATCTCGATACACCCGAACCTGCTCCAAGCGCAGGCAGCAAGGCTACCAAGGCAACACGCACGCCCATCAAGCGCATCGACACGTGCGAGCTCGTCGAGCAGGCCATCGACCACGGAACCACGGTGAGTTTTGATATTTCGAGCGTCACGACGCGTGGCGAAACCGAAGCAGCACGGATGACACTCCGTCCCTTTGCCATCAGGCAGCGCGATGGCATCTCGTATCTGCTGGGAACGGTCTACGACGCCCGAGGCGCCGATGACACGTTGCGTACCGTAGAGATTGGCCGAATGAGAAACGTCACCACACGTCTCCTCGACGGCAAGAAGCTCTTCGCCGCCCTAGACGAGGACGACGCCTCCTCCGCCGCATAAGACCCTCCGCCGCCCATTCGACTACCCGTACCGCCCATCCGATTCTGTATTAAAAAACCCGCCAGGCTGTTGTAAAAATGGACATCAGCGCTACTATAGTTCCACTTGCACTTTGTCCCAGTGCAGTGTTTCCAGCCATTTTTATACTGGGGGTAATGATATGAAGGACATCACCATCAGCCGCAGGAGCCTTCTGGTCTCCGCCGGCCTGCTCGCGCTCGCCCCGCTCGCCGGATGCGGCGGCAACTCTGGCTCCGGCTCTGCTGCCGCCGGTTCCGACTACACCATCGGCGTTCTGCAGCTCACCGAGCACTCCGCACTCGATGCCGCCAACGACGGCTTTGTCAAGGCCATCAAGGAGAGCGGCCTTAAGGTCAAGATCGACCAGAAGAACGCCCAGAACGACCAGTCCACGTGTAAGTCCATTGCCGACAAGTTTGTGGGCGACAACGTCAACCTGATTTATGCCATCGCCACGCCCGCCGCGCAGGCTGCCGCCGGCGCCACGGCCGATAT
>DBEWTR010000135.1:0-3148 GCA_048205775.1 Collinsella sp.
AGCCTCAGCAGACACGCATCACGATCGGGGCGTGGCAGGGCCTTGAGCAGCGCAGGATCTATGCTCGGAAGGACTTCGCGCGCAACGGAAAGAGCATCCTCATCGAGGATCCGCCGGCGTGGAAGAACCTCCACTGACCAGATGCGCCCGGCAACTTCCTCGAGATGCTCGCAATAGCAACGGGAGCCTCCGACAATATCGAGCATAGGGGCCGCATCACAGATGTCAAAGGGATCGTAGCCCAGCTGATATGCCCTAAAGCTTGACCAGCGGTATGCTTCGAGAGAGTCGATCGCACCTTTCACAGGATTGAGATGGATATAATCGAGTAGCTGCACCGCCTGTGTGTCCGACTCAACCGCAACACGCGAATAGCGATTGTCAAACAGATGGCCCGTTCTTCCCGTTTTCCCATTGAAATACTTAGCATACGCCGTCAGTGCGCACTGCATTGCCTTTGAAAGGTTGTCATATGGGTCATCAACCATCAAATGGAAGTGGTTGTCCATAAGGCACCAAGCCAACACTGCCACTTTATGGCGTGCAAACCTGTCCGAGATGTCCGATAAGAAACGATATCGGTCAGAGTCATCTTCAAAAATAATCTGTTTGGAGTTGCCACGGTCAAAGACGTGGTAATAGCCGGTGAGCGAAACGGCGCGGGCACATCGGGGCATAATCTCTCCTTTCAAAACTGAACAGGCAACACCTAAAAGGAGAGAAGGAACGCGAAATGCTGAGCCTGTGACCTATTTATATCCAATGATCGGCAAAAACAGGTTCAGAACGGCAAAATGGCAAAACGATGTCTGTCCCAAATGAGTGAAAGCACTCATGTAAGTCTGTCCCCAATGAGCGGGGAGATGCAGCAGGCAGATAGATTTAGTTAAAACGCTTCATTTAATTGAAGCGTTTTAGTGTGCCTTTTAGAGGAATCTTACCGTTCGCCGAATAATTTCTTGCTATCATGCAAGGCGTAGGGTAAATCTCCGATCGCAAGGAGACACAAATGGTGAAAAAGTCACCGGAAAACACTACTCCCGCAATTGTGGACAACGTAGAGGCGCTTGAGGCTAAGCTCGCTCAGATGCGAGAGGCCCAGGCGCTTTTTGCTACGTACACGCAGGAGCAGGTCGACAAGATCTTCTATGAGGCCGCCATGGCCGCCAACAAGGCTCGTATCCCGTTGGCGAAGATGGCCATCGAGGAGACCGGCCGCGGCGTTCTTGAGGACAAGGTCATCAAGAACCACTACGCCGCAGAGTACATCTACAACGCTTACAAGAACACCAAGACCTGTGGTGTCCTGGAGCGCGACGAGGCTTACGGCATCACCAAGATCGCCGAGCCCATCGGCATCGTGGGCGCCGTCATCCCGACGACCAACCCCACCTCCACCGCAATCTTCAAGACGCTGATCAGCCTGAAGACCCGCAACGGCATCATCATCTCCCCGCACCCGGCAGCCGCCAAGTGCACCATCGCCGCCGCCAAGCTCGTGCTTGACGCCGCCGTCAAGGCCGGCGCCCCCGAGGGCATCATCGGCTGGGTCGATGTCCCCTCCATCGAGCTGACCAACATGGTCATGCGCGACGTCGACATCATCCTCGCTACCGGTGGCCCGGGCATGGTCAAGGCCGCCTACTCCTCGGGCAAGCCCGCCTTGGGCGTTGGCGCCGGTAACACCCCGGTCATCATCGACGACACCGCCGACGTGCTGCTCGCCGTCAACTCCATCATCCACTCCAAGACCTTCGACAACGGCATGATCTGCGCTTCCGAGCAGTCCGTGACCGTCATCGACACCATCTATGACCAGGTTAAGGCCGAGTTCCAGAAGCGCGGCTGCTACTTCGTCAAGCAGGGTGCCGAGATGGAGGCCCTGCGTGCCGCCATGTTCAAGAACGGTGCCCTCGATCACCGCATCCCCGGCATGGCTGCCGCCAAGATCGCCGAGCTCGCCGGCATCGAGGTTCCCGCTAAGACCAAGATCCTGATCGCCGAGGTCACCTCCACCGACCCCGGCAAGGAAGAGTTCTCCCACGAGAAGCTCTCCCCGGTCCTGGCCATGTATCACGCCAAGGACTTCCAGGAGGCCGTCGACAAGGCCGAGCACCTGGTGCTCGCCGGTGGCCCGGGCCACACCGCCTCTCTGTACGTGCACCCCGCCCAGGCCGAGAAGATCAGCCTGTTCGAGCACGTCATGAAGGCCTGCCGTATCGTCATCAACACCCCGTCCTCGCACGGCGGCATCGGTGACTTGTACAACTTTGGCATGAAGCCGTCTCTGACCCTGGGCTGCGGCTCCTGGGGCGGCAACTCCGTCTCCGAGAACGTTGGGGTGAAGCACTTGATCAACGTTAAGACTGTGGCCGAGCGCCGTGAGAACATGCTGTGGTTCCGCGCTCCCGAGAAGGTCTACTTCAAGAAGGGTTCCACGCCCGTCGCCCTCGACGAGCTGGGCAACGTCATGGGCAAGAAGCGCGCCTTCATCGTTACCGACCAGTTCCTCTTCAAGAATGGCAACACCCGCGCCATCGAGGCCAAGCTCGACGAGATGGGCATCGCCCACGACTGCTTCTACGACGTCGAGCCCGATCCGTCGCTGCAGTGCGCACGTCGCGGCGCCAAGCAGATGGCTCTCTTTGAGCCGGACGTCATCATCGCCGTCGGCGGTGGCTCCGCTATGGACGCCGGCAAGATCATGTGGATGATGTACGAGCACCCCGAGTGCAAGTTTGAGGACATGGCCATGGACTTCATGGACATCCGCAAGCGTATCTTCACCTTCCCCGAGATGGGCAAGAAGGCCTACTTCGTCGCCGTCCCGACCTCCTCGGGTACCGGCTCCGAGTGCACGCCGTTCGCCATCATCACCGACAAGGAGACCGGCATCAAGTGGCCGCTCGCCGACTACGCGCTGCTCCCCAACATGGCTATCGTCGACGCCGACAACTGCATGACCGCCCCGCGCGGCCTGACCGCTGCCTCCGGCATCGACGTCATGACCCACGCCATCGAGTCCTACGTCTCCATCATGGCTTCCGACTACACCAAGGGCCTCTCCGAGCGCGCTGCCAAGCTCGTCTTTGAGAACCTGCCCTCCAGCTTCACGAACGGCGCCAAGGACCCGCACGCCCGCGAGGAG
>DBEWTR010000318.1:0-2242 GCA_048205775.1 Collinsella sp.
TCCGCTCGCGGGGCCACTCCTCGATCTGCTCGGGGCTGAGGTACTTCTCCACGTCATTGGCGTCGGCGACCATGGAGCGGAACTTGAGCACGCGGATGGGGCGACCGAAGCGCCCAGCCCGCTCGTGCGCATAGATGGGAGCACCCTTGGTGTCGGCCGCAATGAACGCGCAAAGAACCGTGCCAGGGATAAGAGCCACGACGCAGACGCACGCACTGAACGCGATGTCGAACGTGCGCTTCACGAAGCGGTAGCCAAGCGATCGCGTGTCGAGCGCACGGGACTCTGCAGCGAACTCGGGCGAGCCCGGGAGGCTCACCGCACCCGTGTTTGCAGCGGAGCCGACCCCAGCACCCGCCGTGCCCTTGCGCCGGTCCATGGCCCGAGCAATGAGCGTCGCCCCCACGGGCGCATTATTCTCTGTTACTTCTTTAGCAGTGACAATAAAACTATCGTTCCTGTCCGCAGGAACCCCCCCCCAATCCACAAATTCAAAAACCAAATAAATTGCCGGTGCAACGTATCCCTTACGTTTTGCTGGGAACGTCCAGCGGAAGCAGCTCCCTAAAAGTGGAGTCACCTTCGCCCACGTCTACCAGGCACCAGCGCTTATGACGGTCGATCTTCTTTACACGGGCCTCTTGCCCCACCAAGGGGCCTTGCTCTATGTGCAACACGCCGTCTTCTATGCAGGCAACGCTGTTGCGCACTACGCCGTCTTCATCGAGAACGCTGCGGTACCAGTCCTGCGCATCGTCCGGCATGGGCATATACGCCCGCTCCCTACTGCCGGCGATGCGACAGCCAAAGCTCAACTGGGCCAAAGCCCTATCGAGCGCGGCGGCATCGTGCGTGGCGACGAAGAAATATTCCTTGTACATGGGTTTGGTTTGGAGCGACCAGGCGCCGTCCCGCTTAAACCAGAACTCCTTTTGCATCACAAAAGCGTCCTGCATAAGGTTGTGCGGGATAATGCGGCGAACCTTTTCGCAGGTCTCGCGCTCTTTTCCAATGGGGGTGTGGACCAGATACCAGCGGACGCGGCCGTGCTGGCTGTTGGTGGTGGCGCCGTTAAAAGCGCCCGGCAGCTGCTCTTGTCGCCGTGCCGTCTGTTCCATGTTCTCGCCCCCTCTTTTTGGCTTTGCGATGCACGCAAATGCAGGGGCGTTTAGAACAGGCTTCTCGCTCGCAGCTAGGCGCAGTCGCAAAAGTACAGGTTTTTGTATCTTTCGACGGAGTTCATTATACGAGCAAACTGCTCGCGTTTTCCCAGATTGCACAAAATGGCCGCGAATGGGTGCATCTCCATACGCCTCTACAAAAACCTGTACCTTTTTGCACAACAAAAAAGCCGCTCTAACCAGCGGCTTTTCTTCTATAGACAACAAAAAAGGCGACCGCCCGCGAGGACGATCGCCTTGTTAATTCTTGTATAGTTTGTGCTAGGCGCGAGTCTTGATCTCCTCGAGCACCTTGGCCACAAACTCGTCAACGCTCATCTGAACGGTCTCGTTGGAGCGATCGCGGACGGAGATGTTGCCGGCCTCGACCTCCTTCTCGCCCAGGATGAGCATATAAGGCACGCGGTCGATGCTGCGGGCCTCGCGGATCTTGTAGCCGATCTTCTCGTCACGGTCGTCGCAGACCACGCGAATGCCGGCCTCCTCCAGCTTGGCGCACACCTCGTGAGCGTAGTCGCGGCTCTTCTCGGAGACGGGAAGTGCCTTGACCTGCACGGGAGCCAACCAGGTGGGGAACTTGCCCGCAAAGTGCTCAATCAAAATGCCGATGAAGCGCTCGATGGAGCCAAAGCACACGCGATGCAGCATGATGGGGCGCTTCTTGGTGCCGTCGGCGTCCACGTACTCCAGATCAAAGTTGAGCGGCATCTGGAAGTCGAGCTGGACGGTACCGCACTGCCAGGTACGGCCGAGCGAATCCTCCAGGTGGAAGTCGATCTTGGGGCCGTAGAAGGCGCCGTCGCCCTCGTTGACCTCGTAGTCCATGCCCAGCTTCTCCAGAGCGGTGCGCAGGCCCTCCTCGGCGCGAGCCCAGTCCTCGTCCGAACCCCTGGAGTCCTCGGGGCGAGTGGAAAGCTCAACGTGGTACTTAAAGCCAAACTTTTGGTACACGGAGTCGAGGAGGTTGACCACGCCCACGATCTCGTCGGTCAACTGGTCGGGGCGCACGAACAGGTGGGCGTCGTCCTGGTTAAAGCAGCGCACGCGGAACAGGCCGTGCA
>DBEWTR010000320.1:0-7242 GCA_048205775.1 Collinsella sp.
GGGGTTCGATATCTCACATCTGCGGGTGGAAGATGGCGACACCTCGGTGATGCTCATGGCATTGAAAGACGGCGTCGATCGCGTGCATCTCGAGGCAATCGATGGCGTAATGGAGACATATCGACCGAATGAAGATGACAGGGCGTTTATCCTAGAGCATGACATCATTCATACCGACCTGTTTGGCAATTGTTTGGACCTCCTGCCCGAATGGCATGATGCGGGCAAGACGGTGGTTATGGACTTCTCGGTGTTCAGCCAGGATCCCGAATATGCATGCGAGGCTCATTTTCCTTACGTAGACTATGCGTTCATGTCGTTTGAAGAGGACACTCCGGAGCTGCGAGACTGGGTACGCCACGTGCAGGAATTGGGACCGCGCGTTGCGGTTGCCACGCTTGGCGAGAAGGGAAGCATTGCCTATGACGGTGAGCGCTTCTATGAGTGCGGGATCGTACCGGCGGAGAAGGTCGTTAATACCGTGGGTGCTGGCGACTCGTATATTGCCGGGTTTACCAAGGGCGTGATCGATGGCCTTGATATTCCGGCGTGTATGAAGGCGGGCGCTGAGCTGTCGTCCCGAGTGATTGGTTCGTTTGAGCCGTACTAGGGTCAAATGCCTGGAAAGGAGTATGAAATGGTTATCGACATGTTGGTCCATCCTATGCTCTACGGCGAGATCTGTACGCCGGGTGATGAGCCTGATGGATTCGGTTTTTGGTCACGAGAATTTGGTATGGGGCATATGGGCCCCATGGATTGGGATGAGCTTCAAGTCGAGATGGACGTCTGTGACGTGCAGAAGAGCGTGCTCATGCCGCTCGATGTAACCACGGCATGCGGAGGGCACTTTGGCACCAATGACCAGATTGCCATGCTGGTTGCCGCGCATCCCGATCGCCTGTGGGGATTTGCGAGCGTAGACCCGCAGGTGAGCGGTGCCGCAGACGAACTGGAGCGCGCCTTTACCGAGTTGGGGGCAAAGGGGCTTTGCCTGCATCCTGCAAAGCAGGGTTTTGCCCCCGATGATGCTGTGGCCGAGCCGCTTTACGAGCTGTGCGAGCGCTATAACAAGCCGGTGGTTTTCCATGCCGGTATGTCTTGGGAGCCTGGCGCAGAGCTCTCGCGCAGTAACCCGCTTGCATTTGAGCACACAATCGCAACGCATCCAAATGTGCGCTTTAGTTTGACCCACTTTGGCTGGCCCTGGGTGCGCGAGACCGTGGCGATGCTGCTCAAGTATCCCAACTGCTACACGGACACCTCTATCACTTACATCGATTCGCCCGAGGAGATGATGCAGCGTCTTTTCACGGTCGATATGGGGCCGCTGTGGTATGAGCGCGCGCTATCGCATCAAGTGATGTTCGCCAGCAATACGCCGCGTTTCCGTGCATTCAAACTCAAGCGGGCGCTCGATACCGTGTCCATGCGCGATGATGCGCGAGAAAGGCTCTACTGGGGTAATGCCCTGCGTTTTCTTGAAGGGGATGAGTGAACATGGTGACGCTCGAGACATTGAGCTATCTATCGACTGCTCCGGACCAGTTCATCGATATTACCGAGGACGTGCACGCTGCCATCGAACGCAGTTCGGTGACCAATGGCTTGGCAGCAATTATTTTGTCGCATACGACCTGTGGAATCGTGGTAAACGAGGGACTGCCCTGCGTGGAGACGGATCTTATGGAGACGCTTGATCGCATCGCCCCGCTCGATGCCCCCTATGCGCATGCACACTTCCTGCCGAGCTATGGAGCCACCGGCAACAACTCCTGTGGGCATATCAAGAGCATGATTTGTGGAAACAGTTGCTTCTTTCCCGTCCAAGATGGCCACATCGTGTGTGGAGGTGCCCAGAACATCTATCTTGCGGAGTTTGACGGTCCGCAGAAGCGAAAAGTGTACGTCGAAGTGCTGGGGGAGTAACGTCCCCGCGATAACCCTATGAAGGAGCACGTTATGTCGTTTCTAACCTCGATGTTCAAGACCGAAAAGCCGGTCATCGGAATGCTGCACTTGCGTCCTCTGCCGGGCGATCCACTGTATTACCCGGGCGGAAGCGTGTCGCAGGTCGTGGAAGCCGCCAAGCGCGATCTCGAGGCGTTGCAGCAGGGCGGTGTCGATGGCATTTTGATTACCAATGAGCTCTCGATGCCCTACGAGCAGCACGTTTCTCCCTCAACCCTTGCATCGATGGGCTATGTAATCGGGACTCTATCCCATGATCTGTCGACTCCTTGGGGAGCTGAGGCTATTTACGATGGTGATGCCACAATCGAGCTGTGCGCTGCCGTCGACGCGCAGTTCACGCGCTGCAATTTTTGCGGTGCCTGGGCCGGTGATCTTGGGCTTATTAACCGAGATTTCGCTCACACCATGCGTCGCAAGGCGGCGCTGCGCCTGGACGACCTCAAGCTTTTTCACTTCATCACGAGCGAGGGGGAGGTTTATCTCAACGACCGCACGACTGCGGACATTGCCGATTCACTTCTCTTTAATTGCCTACCGGATGCGATGGTCATCGGCGGTTCGGCTGCCGGTCGTGGCGCTTCGGGCGAGCTTGCCGATGAAGTCCGCGAGCGTGTTGGCGAAGTACCCGTGGTATGTGGCACCGGTTGTCGCGAAAATACCGTGGCTGACGTATTTGCTCACTACGATGGCGCGTTTGTCGGCACCTGCTTAAAGCGCGACGGAAAGCTGGATGCCCCGGTTGATGTTGAGCGGGTAGCTCGTTTTATGGCTGCCGCTCGTACGGCGCGAGGGGAGTAGGCACCTATGGCGCTCTATCTGGGTATTGATATTGGGACAAGCGCCTCTAAAGGCGTTTTAATCGATGATCGATGCAACATCGTTTGCCAAGCCTCTTGTGGACACGAGACGGACAACCCGTGTGATGGATGGTACCAGCATGATGCGGAGGCAGTTTGGTGGGGCGATTTTTGCCGCTTGTCGCGCGAGCTGGTGGCGCGATCGGGGGTTAACGCGGCACAGATCGGATGCGTGGGCCTTTCCGCATTGGGTTGCGACTGTGTGCCGGTCGATACCGAGTGCAACGCGCTGGCGCCCGCGATTTTGTATGGAGTCGATGCACGTTCGAAGCCGCAGATTGACGAGCTTCTTTCCGAATATGGGTCAGATCGCGCACGCGAGCTTTTCGGGCACGATCCCTGTTCGTCAGATATTGCTCCCAAGATCTTGTGGTTTAAGGAGAATATGCCCGAGGTGCACGAACGTGCCGCGAAGTTCCTGACGGCGTCATCGTTTCTATGCGCAAAGTTGACGGGGCGTTTTACGGTGGACCGTTATTTGGCGGAGGATTTTCTTCCCCTATACGACCGCTACACCTGGAAGGTTGATGCTCGGGAATGTGCTCGTTTCTGCCGGCCTGACCAGATGGCGGAGGTAATGTCGGCTACCGATATTGCCGGGGTGATTACGCGGCGTGCGGCTGAGGCGACGGGGCTCGCGGCGGGGACACCTGTCTTAGTGGGAACGGGCGATTCTGGTGCCGAGGCCATTTCGACGGGTGTATTCCGTCCCGGCGATATGATGGTTCAGTTGGGGAGTACGGCGTATTTCATCTACCTAGCTGATCATATGATCGATGATGCCCGCCTGTGGCCGGGGACGTTTATCATTCCCGGAACTTACGGGATCTGCGCGGGGACCAATACGGCGGGCGCACTCACATCGTGGCTGCGCCAAGAGCTGTATCGCGACGCCGTAGAGGCCGAGGGCCACGGTGGTCCCGATGCCTATTCGGTTATGGCGCATGATGCCGCCGATGTGGCGCCGGGGCCGATGGGCTCCTGTGTCTGCCGTACTTTGCGGGGGAGCGTACTCCGCTCAACGATCCCGAGGCGCGTGGCGTCTTCTTTGGCCTGACCGGAAGGCATACGCGAGCCCATATGGTTCGCGCCGCCTTGGAAGGCGTCGCGTATACCGTTGTATCCCATGTCGACATTATCGAGCGAGAGCATGGACTGCCAATTGGGCGCATTATGCTTGTCGGAGGTGGAACCAAGAATCCAGTTTGGATGCAGGCTATCGCCGACGTATGCGGGCGCGAGGTCTCGGTTGCCAAGGTTACGGTGGGCGCATGCTTCGGTGATGCCATCATGGCAGCTCTCGCAGGTGGCGCCTATGCATCATGGGATGAGCTCGCCCAAGTCCTTGGCGTTGCGCAAACAATCGTGCCCGATATGGCTGCCCACGAGTTATATGCATCGCGTCGTCATATCTTTGACGAATTGTATGCACGCAACCGTGATCTCATGCACGAATTGGTGTAATGCTGCCGAATTGTACTGCCTACCAATAGGGACTGCGTTGTGCGATTCGCATGTCCCTTGGCATTTTTGCCCACAGGGGTTAGCGAAGGTCAAAAACAGAGTGCGCATTTGCTAAAACTACCGACTCGATGCGCTTTGCGTCACAGTTTTTGAGTGAGGCAATGCGCATCGAGGTCCTTGTGAGCGATCTGATGAGCGACTGTGCGCTTGTTTCTGTGTTTGGTTCGGCTGGTGCATCGGTCTCGAGCAGTAAACGATCGAGTGGAATCTGTCGTGCGTATTCGCGGCCGCGCTTGGTGGCGAGCATGCGATCGTTGACGGAAAAATAGCAGCCCGCATTACGCGCGCGGGCGAGTTCGTCCGAAGTACCGCTAAACCAGTGGAAGATGATAGCGGGGGAGTCGGGGTTTGGGATGAGTAGTCCATGCGATTCGAGGACGTCCAGTACGGCTCCTGCCGAACGAACGGCGTGAATTGATATCACGCGCCCGGTAAGAGGATGCTGCACGAGCGCGTCGCAGAGCCGGATAAGTGCCTGTATTTGTAGCGGCTCACTTCCAGCAAAGCGTGCGGAAAAGTCGAGTCCGACTTCGCCGATGTAGCGTTCTTGGGCAGCAACTTCGCAAAGCAGATTGACTTCGGCAGGACCGCAGCGGCCGTCGGCGAGCCACCAGGGGTGGAGCCCAACGCCAGCGATGATGTCTGGTGGGCGACGGGCACGCTCGTTTGCGGCCGAAAAATCGCGTGGATCGATGCCGCAGTCAAATAGACCCAGACCCAATGCCGCCGACTCATTGGCCGTAGCATCGGGGCTGAGCATCAAATCAAGGTGACAATGCGTGTCAAAGAATCGCGGTTCCATCGTAGGGCATCCTGCTAGTCCAGACGTTGGCCATCGGAGCGTACGCGCTCAGTGCCGCGGCCGCTGATCTGGCGGATAACCTCGCCGGCAATCATCTGGCCCATGATGGGCGGCATAAAGCTGGCGGTTCCCAGCTCGGTGCGCTCGTGGATGTTGGAAGGGTCGCGGGGCTGTGTCTTAACCGATTCCTCGCAGCTAAACAGTACATGCAGGCTCTTGATTCCGCGCTTCTTGCATTCTTTGCGCATGATGCGGCTCATGGGGTCACGTACCGTATCGAAAATGTCGGCAAAGCGGAGGCACTCGGGATGGAGCTTGTTGGCCCCGCCCATGGAGCTAACCAAACGAATGTCGTGGTCCTGAGTATATTTGGCAATGGTGAGCTTGGCCGAGATGGTGTCGATGGCGTCGACGACGTAGTCGAGCTTGCCGTCCGTCTGCTCCAAAACGCTCGCGAAGAAATCATCGATGTTGTCGCTCAGCAGGTATTCGGTGCGCTTGATGACGGTAGCGGTAGGGTTGATGTCGTGAATCATAGCCTCCATGACGTCGACTTTGCGCTTGCCGACGGTGCTGTGAAAGGCGATGGCCTGGCGATTGATATTGCTGGGCGCGATGATGTCCTTATCCAGAATGACGAAATGACCGATGCCGCCGCGGGCGAGTGCCTCGCAGCAGTTGGAGCCCACGCCTCCGCAGCCGAGCACTAGCACCGTAGCATCGGCGAGCTTATCGAGTGCCTCGCGGCCCATGATAATCTCGAGCTTGGTGTCGCGTGTCTCGATGGCGGCTGCGGCAGCGGTTTCGGTCATAAATATCCTCCGATGGGGAAGCAGGTCGTGTTTTAGCTATCGCCATTATAGGTAATCGCCCATAGGTTGCGATGGCGTTTGCTTTGATGTGGTTTGAAGCATTGCGATTAGATAGTTAGACAAACATCTAAATATTGAGTATAGTGTGCACGTCATGAGAGATGATGAGAGGAGGTCTTATGCCGGGAGAGGGTTTTAAGGCGCTTGCCGATCCAACGCGACGGCGCATTTTGGAGTTGCTGCGCGAGGGCAATTGCACGGCGGGGGAGCTTGCCGAGCATTTCGATATCAGTAAGCCATCGCTGAGCCATCACTTGGCGACGCTCAAAAACGCCGGGTTGGTGACCGACGAGCGCCATGGCCAAAACATCGTATACAGCTTAAACACCACCGTCATGCAGGATTTAATTGGCTGGTTTATGGGCTTTACAAACACTGAAGGTGATAAGGATGAATAACGAAAACAAGGGCATTCACCCCACGGGGGTATCGTCGCGCGTGTGGATTGCGCTGGTCGCTCTTTGCGTCGCCAATGTCGTAGCGCACCTCATGGTGATGCCGAGCTTGCCTGCGCAGATTCCCACGCACTGGGGCGCGAACGGCGCCGTCGACGGTTGGGGTCCTAGCTGGATGGCCTCCGCGCTCGGCGTGCTGCCTCTGGTGCTTCTCGCAATGTTCTGCGTGGTGCCGCGCATCGACCCCAAAGGTGAGGCATATCGAACCTCGGGCAAATTCTACCAGGGCTTCGTAATCGCCTTCACCTTGTTCATGTGCGTCATAAGCTGGCTGGGAGAGCTTACGGTCTGGGGCGTGGTGCCGGCGGTCGGTTCGGTCAACGTGCTGATTTCCGGTGCTATCGGTTTGCTGTTCATCGGCGTAGGCAACTACTTGCCGCGTGTGAAGCAGAACTATACGCTCGGTATCAAGACACCCTGGGCGCTTGCCGATCCCGAGAACTGGCGCCGTACGCAGCGTTTTGGCGGCGCCTGCTTTATGGTGCTGGGTATTGGCCTGATTGTGATGGGCGTGGCAGGCAGCGTGCTTTCGAGTGAAGTCGTCGCCGCGGTGATTGCGGCTCTGGCGTTTGGTTCGGTCGGAGCCGTCTACGTCTACTCGTATCTGTTGTGGCGCAAATCGCAGCGAGCCGCTCGTTAAGGTTGCGGAAAACTAGCGTACGCAGTTCATAGTATGTTCCGGGGGACTTTTCCCAGGTAGTATTAGGGGGTGTGGGCAACCATGCCCCTTTTTCGTTACGTTTCAGAGCTGGTTCCCT
>DBEWTR010000323.1:0-4785 GCA_048205775.1 Collinsella sp.
GTGAAAACGGCTTGACGCGTTGCTGAGCGTAGGGGGAGGGTGTCTAGATGAGCGTATTCGAAATTGTGTTGAGTCCGACGGGTGGAACGGAGAAGGTGTCTTGCCTTGTGGCTGGAGCGCTGGACAAGAATACCGTTACCGTCGATCTGACCGATAGCGGGTTGGATTTCCACGAGGTCTCGATGACGAAGGACGACGTGGCTGTTATCTCCGTGCCAGCGTATGCCGGCAGAGTCCCTGCCGTGGCGGTCGACCGACTGAACATGGTTCACGGCAACGGAGCGCGGGCCGTTCTGGTGAGCGTCTACGGAAACCGCGCGTTTGAGGACACGCTCGTAGAGCTGGAGGACGTTGCGAAGCATGCGGGATTCCGGGTGATCGCGGCAGTTGCAGCCATTGCAGAACATTCCATTGCGCGACAGTTTGCTGCCGGTCGTCCGGATGCGCAGGATGCGGCGCAGCTCGCAGAGTTTGCGCAGAAAATTCAGCAAAAGCTGTTGGCTGAGGATGCGTCCGAGCCCTCTATCCCCGGCAATTGTCCTTATAAACAAGCCGGAGGTCACCGCATGGCACCCGAGGCAACAGAGGATTGCGTCTCCTGCGGTGCATGCGCCTCGGCGTGCCCCGTTTGTGCTATCGACAAGGGTGACCCCAAACGAGCAGCTGGCGAGGCGTGCATCTCCTGCATGCGCTGCATTGCCGTATGTCCGCGAGGCGCTCGCAAGCTTGATCCCAACAAGCTATCCGCTGTTTCCCAGATGCTGAGCAAGGTTTGCGTCGTGCGGAAGGAATGCGAGCTCTTTATCTAGCGCAAGTGAGATTGGTGCAAACAAACCTGGCCCTTTTGCACCAAAAACGATCCGTTTTCCTCCGTTCCCAAGGGATCATGTGATCCGAAGGGGACGGAGGAAAACGGATCAAAAAGGAAAAATAGTAAGGCGCTCTTTTTCACATTGAATATTGCAATTTGGTAACGCGTTTTATCAAATATGGCATTTATCTGCGGTAATGTTCTATTTCACCGCTGAGGGTGACATTTTATACCGCCTGCCGAACCGTATGGAGACCTCACAACTTTTTAGGTCAGTGTTGTGCGTGTAGCAATTTCGCCCGGCCTCGCCTCCGGGCTGCCATGTGAGAGGGGATCTTATGGCTCGACTGCACGTAATGGAACGCAGCCACGCTCAGGCCGTCATGGACGACCTGCACGATGCACTCGGACGTCGTCTGGCGGTGAGTTCGCTCGCCCCGTGCCCCGTCGAGTTTACGGCGGCGCTCGTCAACCTGTGCTCCACCCAGAGCTGCGGCAAGTGCACGCCCTGCCGCGTGGGCCTGAGCGCGCTGAGCGACCTGCTCGCCGATGTGCTCGAGGGCCGCGCCGACGAGTCCACACTCAACTTGATTGAGCGCACGGTCCGCACCATCTATCTTTCGAGCGACTGCGCCATCGGTTACGAGGCCGGCGCCATGGCACTCACCGCCATCCGCGGTTTCCGCGATGATTTTGAGCACCATATCCGCGAGCACTCCTGTGGCTTTGACCGCGAGGCCCGCGTCCCGTGCGTCTCGGGCTGCCCGGCGCACGTCGACATTCCCGGTTACATTTCGTTGGTCGAGGCCGGCCGCTATGCCGATGCCGTCAAGGTCATCCGCAAGAACAACCCGCTGCCGCTCGTCTGCGGTTTGGTGTGCGAGCATCCCTGCGAGATGCACTGCCGTCGCGGCATGGTCGACGACCCCATGAACATCCTCGCCCTCAAGCGTTTTGCCGTTGAGCACAGTGACCTCAACGACCACAAGCCGCATGTAGTGGACAACACCGGCAAGCGCATCGCCGTGATCGGCGGCGGCCCGGCCGGCCTTTCCTGTGCCTACTACCTGGCCGTGATGGGCCATAAGGTGATCATCTTTGAGCAGCGCCACCACCTGGGCGGCATGCTGCGCTACGGCATTCCCAGCTACCGTCTGCCGCGCGAGCGCCTGCAGGCCGAGATCGACTGGATCTTGAGCGCCGGCATCGACGTTGAGCTCGATCACTCCGTCAACGGCGAGGAGCTTGCCCGCCTGCGCGACGAGTTCGATGCCGTCTACCTGGCCATCGGTGCCCACAGCGATAAGAAGCTCGGCCTTCCGGGCGAAGAGGCGCCCGGTGTGGAGTCGGCCGTCAAGATGCTGCGTGCCATCGGTGACGACGAACTGCCCGACCTTAGCGGCCAGCGCGTGTGCGTCATCGGCGGCGGCAACGTGGCCATGGACGTGGCGCGCTCTGCCGTGCGCTGCGGTGCCGAAAAGGTGAGCATCGTCTACCGCCGTCGCATCTGCGACATGACGGCCCAGGATGCCGAGATTGCCGGCGCCCAGGCCGAGGGCTGCGAGGTTCTTGAGCTCACCGCACCGCTCGCTATTGAGACGGGCGAGGAAGGTCGCGTGAGTGGCCTGCGCGTGCAGCCGCAGATTATCGGCGAGCCCCGTCGTGGGCGTCCGGCCCCGCGTGCCGCCGCCACGCCCGAGCGCGTCATTCCCTGCGAGCGCGTGTTTGTGGCCATTGGCCAGGACATCGATTCCAAGCCGTTTGAGGAGATGGGCGTTGCCTGCAAGTGGGGCTGCATCGTCACCGATTCGGATGGCGCCGTGCCTAACTTCGATGGCCTCTTTAGTGGCGGCGACTGCCAGACTGGTCCCGCCACCGTCATCCGGGCCATCAACGCCGGTCGCGTGGCTTCGGCAAATATCGACCGCTACCTGGGCTTCGACCACAAGATTAAGCTCGAGGTTGAGCTGCCGACCGTTCAGTTTAAGGGCAAGCACGAGTGCGGCCGCTGCGAGCTGGGCGAGCGCGAGGCCGGCGAGCGCATTCACGATTGGAATCTGGTCGAACAGGGCCTTACCGAGGAGGAGGCACGCCAAGAGGCGAGCCGCTGCCTGCGCTGCGACCACTTTGGCTTTGGTGCGTTCCGCGGAGGGAGGAACCTGGAATGGTAGAGCTCAACAAAATCACCGTCGGCGATAACAGCGAAAACGGAGCGCACAACATGGTCAGGCTCATTATCGATAACTGCGAAGTCGTGGTGCCCGAGCACACCACGATCCTGGATGCGGCCAAGTCCGTCGGCATTCAGATTCCCACCCTGTGCTACCTGCGCGATCTAAACGAGATTGGCGGCTGCCGCGTGTGCGTGGTCGAGGTTGAGGGCTGCGACCAGCTGGTTGCCGCCTGCAACAACTACGTGCTCGACGGCATGGTGGTCCACACCAACAGCCCCAAGGCCCGCGAGGCCCGTCGCACCAACGTGCAGCTGCTGCTGTCCCAGCACGATTCGCGGTGCACGAGCTGCGTGCGCAGCGGCAACTGCAACCTGCAGACCATCGCCAACGACCTGGGCATTTTCTATCTGCCGTATCAAAGGCATTTGGCGGGCGAGGGCTGGGATTTCGATTTTCCCATCATCCGCGAAAACGACAAGTGCATTAAATGCATGCGCTGCATCAAGGTGTGCGAGAGCGTGCAGGGCCTAGGGATTTGGGACCTGACCAACCGCGCCACACATACCGCCGTGGGTACCCGCGGGCGCGCGCCGATCGGCAAGACCGATTGCGTCGCCTGCGGTCAGTGCATCACGCATTGTCCGACGGGCGCGCTGCGCGAGCGCGACGATACCGAGACCGTGTTTGACGCGCTCGCTAATCCCGACAAGATCGTGCTGGTGCAGATCGCGCCTGCCGTGCGCAGCGCCTGGGGCGAGGAGCTCGGCATTCCGCGCGAGGAGACTACCGTTGAGCGCCTGGCTTGCGCGCTGCGCCGCGTGGGCTTTGAGTACGTGTTCGACACCGATTTCTCGGCCGACCTCACCATTATGGAGGAGGGCTCCGAGCTGCTCGAGCGCCTGGGTGCCGCCGCCAAGGGCGAGGGCGACAGCCGCGGTTGGCCCATGTTTACGAGCTGCTGCCCGGGCTGGGTGCGCTTTGTGAAGGCGCGCTATCCGGAGTTTGTCGACAGCCTGTCCACGTCCAAGTCGCCGCAGCAGATGTTCGGCGCTATTGCCAAGACGTACTACGCCAAGGTGCTGGGCGTGGAGCCCGAGCGCCTGTTCGTGGTGTCCGTGATGCCGTGCACGGCAAAGAAGGCCGAGTGTGCGCTGCCGAGCATGGTGGGCGAGGGCGGTGCGCTCGATGTGGACGTTGCGCTGACGGTGCGCGAGATGGTGCGCATGATCCGCGCGAGCCACGTGAGCGTCGACACGCTTATCGAGGAGCCGCTCGATACGCCGCTGGGCTTCGGCACGGGCGCGGGTGTGATCTTTGGCGCCACGGGCGGCGTGATGGAGGCCGCCGTGCGCTCGGCCTATTACCTGGTGACGGGCAAGAATCCCGACGCCGATTTCTTTACCGATGTGCGCGGCCTGGATGGCTGGAAGGAAGCCGTGGCCGATATCGATGGTACCAAGGTGCGCGTCGCGGTGGCGCACGGGCTGGGCAACGCCGCCCGCCTGCTCGATGCGATTCGCGACGGCCGTGTGAGCTATGACTTCGTCGAGGTCATGGCGTGCCCGGGCGGCTGCGTCGGTGGCGGTGGTCAGCCGATCCATGACGGTTGCGAGCTGGCTGCCGAGCGTGGCCAGGTGCTGTGGGGCCTGGATGCGAAGGCGGACATTCGCTTTTCGCACGAGAATCCCGATGTTCAGGCATGCTATCGCGAGTTCTTGGGCGCGCCACTCTCGCCGCTGGCCGAGGAGCTGCTACATACCGACCATCACGCCTGGTCGATGCCCAACGAGGGGGCGTGCT
>DBEWTR010000327.1:0-6867 GCA_048205775.1 Collinsella sp.
AAACGCCAAGGGCGGCGGATCCAATTGGGTCCGCCGCCCTTTTTCGTGCGACAATCGATGTTGTTGAACGGATGCGATGCAAGGAGATATGCAGATGAAAGACGAGATCAAGACAAGCGCGCCGGCGACCGATGCCGCACCCGCCGCACCCAAGCCTGCGCCCAAGCCTGCGCCCAAGCCGCGCGACCCCTACATCCGTGCCGAGAACGAGGACGACGACGGCTACGATCCCTACAGCGATCGCCGCCCCGAGCGCGAGCCGATGTTCGAAGCCGACCCGTGGCGCTGAGTGCCACCCAAAAGGCCACCAATAAGTTGCGGTGAAATAGGGATTGTTTTGCGGTTTGACCAGCAAAAACAGCCCCTATTTCACCGCAAACTGCGTTAGGGATTTTTCTACAGGGGGAGGGTAGTCAAAAAAGCCCCGTCCCAAATTGACTGCTCGGGGAGTCGCATTCGAGCTCGGTTGTCCTCTTAGCCACTCGATATCCTTCGGAGCAATAACAGTGAAAAAACTTGCTTAAGTGTTAATCAAGCTACACACAATCTTGCTCTCTAATTAATCAAGAATCAGTATAATTTTGATTAGCTAGAGAGCAAGATTGGAGAATCATGGCATTCAACGACTTGATCGCCCAGAAAATAAAGGACTTTGAACAGCAGGGGGTTCCGCAGGTCTTTGAGCGAGACCTTGATCTGGGAAACCCACAGGAGCCAAAGCGCGACAACATCGTAAATGTGGTTGTGGGGGCCCGCCGTTGTGGAAAGACGTATCGCCTGTATCAGGAGATGCAGCGGCTTCAGGGCCGGGGCGTCGAGCTTGACCGGATGCTTTACTTTAATTTTGAGGACGAACGCTTGCGCCCGTATGAGTCATCGCTGCTGGCGGACGTGCTCGACACGTTCTATGCGCTGTATCCTGCTGCTCGAACCGAGGGCGCTTACATTTTCTTTGACGAGATCCAGGAAATTCCCGAATGGGGTGCGTTTCTGCGGCGTGTAGTCGATACGGAGAAAGCGACCGTCTATGTGACGGGATCTTCTTCTAAGATGCTGTCCTCAGAGCTTAAGAGCGAGTTCAGGGGTCGTTCTCTTATACGGGAGCTTTTTCCGTTGAGTTTTTCGGAATACGTTCGATATAAGACGGGGAGCGTTTTCGAGCCAGATGCGACCTTTTCCCCAAGCGATGCAGCGCTGCTTCGACATCATCTGATCGGATATCTTGAACGAGGGGGATTCATCGCGACGCTTGAGCAGACGCCCGCAGACGCGATTCAGCTGCTACAGGAATATGCTTCGCGAACGGTCGCTATGGACGTCGTTGAGCGTTACGACGTCAAGAACCCTCGCCTGGCATCGCTGTTCCTAACGCGGTGTATGGCATCTTCGGGACGAGAGCTGTCGGTGAACAAAGTGTACAACGAGTTCAAGAGCAGGCAGATACCCGTCAGTCGTAATTCGCTCAGCGACTTACTTGAGTATTATGAGGATGCCTACCTGCTGTTCTCCGTGCCGGAGTTCACGCGTTCACTGGCAAATAACATGCGGTCTGCTTCTAAGGTCTACGCTGTCGATCCTGCGATGTTTGGAGCATTCTCTCCCGCATCGGCATTGGACCAGGGTCAGAGGCTCGAGACCGCAGTGTTCAACGCGCTAAGAAGAAGGACTCCCGCGGTGAGGGTCGGATCGGTCTGCCGCCTGCTGATCAAAGAGAAGAGCAAAAGCCATGAGGTGGACTTTGTGGCTGGGGACGCACTTCTCATGCGGGCTTATAGCCTGATTCAGGTGAGTGTGGATATGGCAAGTGAGAAAACGCGCGAGCGCGAAATTGCCGCGCTTGATGCCTCGATGGCCCAGTTCGATCTTGGCGAGTCGGCAATCGTTACCATGGATGAGCAGGCCGATATTCCATGCGAGCACGGTGCGGTACACGTTGTGCCCGCATGGAAGTGGCTCCTTGCCTAATCATCTACGGATCTGTGGGGCCAGGACCTCCTGGCCCCTTCATTACGGTTGGGGAGCACCGTGATGCGCCCGGCTAGTCCTGGGCCTTGATGCTCGGCATCAGAATCTGGGCGAGGTAGTCGGTCTCGAGTTTGGTCGCGGCGTCTGCGTTGCCGTCTTTGCCAACCAGGTCGTTCTTGATCTGGCTATAGGTGTAGCGGTTGCCGGTCGTAAGCTCGACAAGCTCAATGGCCGTGTCCATGGGGTAGGTTGACACGGGGTTCTGCGTCCGTCCGTTGATGGTCTGGGGCACCACGTACGGATAGACGGGGCCGCTGGCGTAGACGGTATAACCGTTGCCTAGATTGGCCGCGCCCAAAACCGTATCGCCTTCATCGGGCGTAAAGCTCTCGCCCTCGCGCACCGCGACGAGCGTCACGAGCGGCGTATTGGCGTCGTCGCCCAGATAGATGCATAGCGTGCTTCCGTTTTGCCAAGTTGCGACCTTGCCGTACCACTCGACGGGAATATCGAGCTGGTAGAGGTCGGTTGCCTTGTGGCGAGCGTCAGCATCACGGGACGCCTGTGCCTTTTGCGCGCTCACGGCATTGACGGCGGCGTCGCGCCGCGCGGTTGCTGCCTGCTGGAGCACTTTGGCAGCCGCGGCGGAGCTCGCACCGCCCTCCTCGGCATACTTGGCGGCGGCATCGATCTGGTCGTCAGTCACCGTGTCGGCCGAAGGCACTTTGAGCTTAAAGGTGGCCTGGGCACTTAAATCCTGTCCATCGCTCTTAACGGTGACCTGCGTCTTGGTGGTCGGGACGGTGTAGATGGTGCCGTCGGCCGCGATGGGGGAGGCGGCGATGGAGAACGTGTAATCGCCGGGCAGCAGCTTAATGCCGCGACCGTGCTCGTCAACGTAGAGCGTTTCGCTCACGGAAGAACCGTCGGAATCCTGACCGCTCACCTGCACGGGAATCTTGGAGCCAGTTGAGCAGTCGAGCCCCGCGGCATGTACGCCAATTTGCACCGACATCATGGTATGGGCGTTTGCGGCAACCACGGCGGCCTGCTCTTGCCGGTATCCATTCCAAGCGGCATAGCCTGCGCCGCCGGCGACAAGCGCGACGGCTACGACGCCTGCCACCATCAGGTTGCGGCGCTTGGGCGACATCTTACGGTGACGAACCTCGGCTTCGCGTGCCGAAGGAACGGACGGTAGGGGAATATCGCCCATGGCGATGGTCTCGTCCACGGCAGGCGCAGAGCCTAAGCCAGGGAGCTCGCGGGTCAGCGAATCTTCGGCCGGCAAGTTGTCGAGCAAGATGGTTTCCTCGCCCGTGTCGGATCCGGGCTGGTCGTCGGCCTCGCTTTCGGTGTCTTCGTGATCTGCCTCATCCTCGGCAGGCTCAACGTCGCCTGTATCCTGATCATCGGGCTGCGCCTCGATTTCCGGCTCATCCCGCACATCAACGCCCGAATCGTCAAACGCAATCTCATCGAGTGAAATCCGGTCTAAGCTCTCCAAGGCCTCAGCGCAAGCTTCTGCATCTTGGGCCGCATCCTCTTGACCCATCGTCTCATCTTTCATATATCCCCCAAGCTCAATATCGGGACAACACTGTACCCAAAAACGGGACCCCATAGAGCCGCCGTATGATTTGAAATCCGATTTTATATATGCGCATGTTTTTGAATAGATGAATAAGACGCAACGACAAAAGCCCCCGGAAAGCGAGTGAAACGCTTTCCGGGGGCTCTGCGAGACATTGGATTGAAAATCCTGGCGGGCGGGCCTATGCCCAAGCGCCAACAGCGACCAACATGTTACTCGGCGTGAGCGTAATCAACCTTGGCGCGGCGAGCGGTGGCCTTCTCCCAATCGCTGGTGCCCTCAAAGACATCCTGCTTGTAGGGATTGCGGCCGAGCTTCTTGGCGCGGTAGGCGATGTAGATGATCGCGGCGACGTTGGCGACCAGTGCGGCGATCGAGACCGCGGTAGCGGCGCCGGGGTCGAGCGTGGAGTGGGTCACAAAGATGGACTCCTCCTGGAAGTACGGGAACACCTGGGCAAACATGCACCAAATAGCCAGTGTAAAGGCGCGGTTCTGGATCCAGCCGCCCTTGTTCCAGATAAAGGCGGCGACGGTGGGCGCCAGCAGCAGCGCAAAGCCGCAGAACCAGGAGTGGGTGGGCAGGCAGTTGTAGGTGTAGCAGAAGTTCCAGATATCGTAGGCGATAATGTAGACCCAGGTCATATCGGGCCACAGCATGTCGGTCTGATCCTCGGAGGCGTAGACGCTCCACCAACCGGTCATGCAGAAGATGTTGATGATACCGGCGATGCCGTTGAACACGTTGTTCCAGCCGGCAAGCTGCGTGGCACCCTCGGAGGTGACCCAGGTGGACTGGCCCAGGACAAAGAAGTGATAGGCGCTCTCGAAGTCGGACACGACGGCGATCATGATGTTGATGGCGACGATCACAAACGGCCATGCACGGAACCAATGCGCCTTGCCGATCTTGCCCCACTGGTACTTAATGGCAATGAAGCCCCAGCAACCGGCCAGCGCCGCGTACACCTTGGCGTAGTGGAACCAGCTGTTCTGGTACACGTGGGTGGGGTTGGTGAGCGCCCACTCGGCACCCTGCGAAACGCCCACGGCGATGGCGACGCAGTAGATAGTCATGGCCAGCGGAGCCACGCCAAAGATGATTGCCGCGCCCAGCTTGGTGCGGCGGCCGACCTCATTGAGCACGATCAGGCCAATAAAGACCATGGCCCAGCCGGCCCAGTGGATAAGGGTATCGCTACCCCAAACATCGAACAGCATGCTGCTCTCCTTTCACACGCCCGCGGCCCCTCTTCCGATCGCGGGCAGTTTGGCCAAATGTCGTCAGTTCTGGGGCTTGCGCTCCGGATACTTGGCGGTATAGCCCTCGATGTGGAGTGTCGAGGCGATGATTTCCTTGACCGTCTCGTCGGGCACATCGGGGTGCGTGCGGATATACATCAACAACCCCATGATGAGGGTGTAGAACGTCTCGTAGACATGGTCGATGCGTAGCTCATGATGGGTGACAAAATCCACCACGGTGGTGTCGCAGATATACTGCGCCACGCGCTGGACCACGTTGTGCAAAAAACCGCCGTAGAGCGCGCCACTGCTTGAGGTGAGCGTACTCGGCAGCTCGTGGCCGCTGGCGACCAGACGCTTAAAGAGCGGGGCGACGGTGTCGAGCGCGCCCTCGATATCGCCAACGGTGCGGCTGGCATTCCACTGCTCGAGCTCGGAGATAAAACCGTCGATTGCCTCGTCCATGACGGCGGTGACGGCGGCGTCCATATCGGCAAAGTAGTGGTAGAACAGCGAGCGCGTGCAGCCGGCTCGCTTGGTCACGGCCGAGACGGATAGATGCGACACGCCCAGCTCGGAGCTCACGGTGCGCACGGCGGCGAGAATCTCGCGACGGCGCTCGTCGCCCGTCAGGCGCTTTGCCGCGCTGTCGGGCGCGGGGACGGCGTCGGCTACAGAAGTGTTCGCTGCATTATCGCTCATGCGCTTGCCGCCTTTCATCCGTTTGAGCCCGACCGTTCGCCTAACAGTCTTGAATATTGTTGACGGTTCGTCAATACTATTTTTGACACAATGTCAACTAATGGCGGGTGAACGGCATGGGGGCATGTCCGGCCTGCAAAAAAGAGGGGTGCTGCGGCCTCGTCGGACTGCGGCAAGAGAAGGGACAACCATGATTCTCAATGGACCGGGAATTAGCTACACCGAGCCCGACATCGGTTCGGAGTTCGTGCCGCCGCTGCCGGAACATCCGCGCGAGGCAATCGTCAAGCTGTGCGAGCACCGCACTAACCGTCTGCTGCATCGCGACGAGCTGCTGGGCTACGAGTACTGGTCGTTTGCCGAGGCCGCGACCGATGAGCAGGCCGAGGTGCTCTGCAAGATGAAGATGCGTCGTCCCTACACGCTGCCCGAGATGGTCAAGCTCACCGGCATGCCCGAGGCCCAGATTGAGAAGATGCTCGACGACATGAGCTACACGGGTCTGCTCGAGTACAACTGGGAAAATCCCGAGCGCGCCAAGCAGTGGGTGCTGCCCATGCTGGTACCGGGTTCCGCCGAGTTCCTCAACATGCGCGTGAGCCAGCTCGAGGAGCACCCGGTCTATGCCAAGTTCTTTGAGCAGGCGTCCAAGGGACCGCTGTCCAAGGCCACGCCGATGGTGCCGCCCGGAGGCGCCGGCATCGGCATGCACGTCATTCCGGTCGAGAAGGCCATCGACGCCGCGAGCACCTCGGTGCCGATCGAGCATATCGAGCACTGGCTCGACAAATACGATGGCAAATATGCCGCTAGCACCTGCAGCTGCCGCGCGAGCCGTCGCGTGATGGGTGAGGGCTGCGCCGACGACCCCGCCGACTGGTGCATTGCCGTGGGCGATATGGCCGACTATGTGGTTGAGACCGACCGCGGCCATTACGTGACGCGCGACGAGGTCTACGACATCCTGCGTCAGGCCGAGGACAACGGCTTTGTGCACCAGATCACCAATATCGACGGCGAGAACAAGATCTTCGCTATCTGCAACTGCAACGTCAACGTGTGTTATGCCCTGCGCACCTCTCAGCTGTTCAACACGCCCAACCTGTCGCGCTCGGCCTATGTCGCCAAGGTCGAGAAGGACAAGTGCGTTGCCTGCGGTCGCTGCGTTGAGGTGTGCCCGGCCGGCGCCGCCAAGCTCGGCCAGAAGCTCTGCAGCAAAAAGGCCGGCGGACAGGTGCCCGAGTATCCGCGCCAGGAGCTGCCCGACGCCACCAAATGGGATCACACCAAGTGGTCGCCCAACTACCGCAACGACAACCGTATCGAGACGCATGAGTCCGGCACCGCTCCCTGCAAGACGGC
>DBEWTR010000344.1:0-7641 GCA_048205775.1 Collinsella sp.
CATGGGCCTGCACGCCATCGTCGTGGCGAGCTTGCTGCTGTTTGTCGCGTTTGCCATCATGTTCATCGACCGCGAGCGCGACTTGCGCTTACGCTGGAAGGTTGCGGCCGAGGCTTGGAAAGAGGGCTGCCGAAAGTAACCGAATGCGGCAAAGGGGCTGTCCCTTTGCCGCAATATTTTTCATCATCTGTTGAAACGCTTTAAACCATTTGACGTTCTCACGCGTTTTTTGTTTCAAAAGCGTTAGGATGGGACTCATAGCGTGGGGCGTAATGGGTGCCCCGCACACGATGGGAGGCTATCAATGGCTAATCGTTTCGTTCTCAATACCATCTCTTATCATGGTTCCGGCGCCATCAAGGAGATCCCCGGCGAGCTCCAGCGTCGCGGCTACAAGAAGATTTTCGTCTGCTCCGATCCCGATCTGGTCAAGTTTGGCGTTACCGCTAAGGTGACCGACGAGCTCGACGCTGCCGGCATCGCTTGGAGCCTCTACTCCGAGATCAAGCCTAACCCCACCATCCAGAACGTCAAGGACGGCGTCGAGGCCTTCAAGGCCGCCGAGGCTGACGCTATCGTGACCATCGGTGGCGGCTCCTCCATGGACACCGCCAAGGCCATCGGCATCATCATCAACAACCCCGAGTTCGCCGATGTCCGCAGCCTCGAGGGCGTTGCTCCCACCAAGAACCACGCCGTGTTCACCATCGCCGTGCCGACGACCGCCGGTACCGCCGCCGAGGTGACCATCAACTACGTCATCACCGACCCCGAGAAGGTCCGCAAGTTCGTGTGCGTCGACACCAACGACGCCCCCGAGGTCGCCGTCGTCGACCCCGACATGATGGCCTCCATGCCCGCCGGCCTGACCGCCTCCACCGGCATGGACGCTCTGACCCACGCCATCGAGGGCTATACCACCAAGGGCGCTTGGGAGCTCTCCGACATGTTCCACTTTGAGGCTATTAAGCTGATCAGCGAGAACCTGCGCGACTCTGTCGCCGAGGCCAAGTCCGGTCAGCCCGGCTCCGGCCGTGAGGGCATGGCCCTTGGCCAGTATGTCGCCGGCATGGGCTTCTCCAATGTCGGCTTGGGTATCGACCACGCCATGGCTCACACCCTGTCCGCTCACTACGACACCCCGCACGGCGTCGCTTGCGCCATGCTGCTGCCGATTGCCATGGAGTTCAACAAGCCGGTTTGCGCTGAGCGCCTGGCCAAGGTTGCCGTTGCCATGGGTGTTGACACCACGGGCATGAGCACCGACGAGGCTGCCGACGCCGCTATCGCCGCCGTCAAGCAGCTTTCCGCCGACGTGAACATCCCGCACGTCTGCGAGGCCATGAAGGCCGACGAGATCGAGGTCCTGGCCAAGGACGCCATGGCCGACGCCTGCTTCCCGGGTAACCCGCGCGAGGCAACGCTCGACGACGTCATCGAGCTCTTCAAGAAGATTTGCCCGGCTGCCTAACCCAGTTTGGTGGTCCTTCGCCCGTAGGCGTATGGTCTTTTGACTTGCCGCTGGCCCCGCCGTGCTACGCACGGCGGGGCTTTTTGTGCTGCGTCAATGTTCTGAGACGGGCAAAACCAAGGCGTACTGCCCGCTACGGATAGGTGGTGCACTTTCCAGCGTGCATTTTTGGGAGTATTCAACAAGCTCTTAAAAATGCATAACGTTGTGAATGGGCGGTAGTGATCCGCAGGCGCCCATCGACAGCCATTGTGGGCGGGCTATCGATGAGTGGAGGGGGTTGTTACTGAGTTTCTGCTTTGCGACGACCTGCAACACTGCTGTAACCGCGTCGTTTTGTCGTTCGTGATGGGGCCGTTGGGGCCCACGGTGCTGAATACTCCGTTTTTTGCACGGTCCAAGGTGGGGCACACTGAGACGAAGCAAAAAGATGCCTCATTTCTATGCAAATACCAATAGGATTTATGCAAGATTGAGATTGTAAACCGTGCACGTGCACAAAACCGGTGCGGGGACGTCTGGAGGCGGCTCGGCTCCTGGGGCATTGCACGTGCAGAACGGTTAAAATCGGGACTCGGTCTTAGTTTTACTTGGAAGGATGCATATGACTTCTAATATTGATGCTTCTCTAGAGGAGACGCTCTCCTATATCGCAGGACAGCTTAAGACGCTGACTTCTATTGCTTCGCCTACCGGCTATACCCGTGCGGCGACTGATTATCTGATGGAGACCCTGCGCGATATGGGGTTTGGGCCTGAGCGTTCTAATAAGGGTAACGTGCTCGTTGAGCTTGGCGGCGAGGGCGAGCCACTTGTGTTGGCGAGCCATGTCGATACCCTGGGCGCCATGGTGCGTTCCATTAAGGACAATGGTCGCCTGCGCCCCACGACCCTCGGCGGGCATCAGTGGTCTACGGCCGATGGCGAGAACTGCACCGTTTATACGCGCGATGGCAATGTCTACACGGGCGTGGTCCTCAATACTGAGCCTTCGGCGCATGTGGCCGACGAGCCGGTCAAGACCATCGAGAAGAACATGGAAATCCTGCTCGATGAGAATGTCGACAGCAAGGACGATGTGCTTGAGCTGGGCATTCAGACCGGCGACATCATCGCTATGGATCCGCGTACCACGGTGACGGAGAGCGGCTACATCAAGAGCCGCTTCCTGGATGACAAGCTGTCGGCGTCGATTCTGCTGGGTCTGGCCCGCGCTGTTGCTGACGGCGAGGTGTCGCTTTCGCGCAAGGTGTCGCTGCTCTTTACCGTGTACGAGGAGGTCGGCCACGGCGGTGCTTTCGTGCCGGCCGACACGCGCGAGATGATCAGCGTTGACATGGGCTGCGTGGGCGACGACCTGGGCTGCACCGAGCGCATGGTGTCGATTTGCGCCAAGGATTCGGGCGGTCCGTACAACTACGACCTTGTAACCACGCTGTCCAACATCGCGCGCGAGCTGGAGCTCGATTACGCCATCGATGTGTATCCGCACTACGGCTCGGACGTTGAGGCCACGCTCTCGGCCGGCTACGACATCCGTCACGGCCTGATCGGCCCCGGCGTGTACGCGAGCCACAACTACGAGCGCAGCCACATCGACGGCGTGCGCAATACCTACGAGCTGGTCCGCGCCTACGTACAACGCTAGAGGAGCGGCTTGCGACTCGGCTGACCAATTGCTCTACGGCCCGCGTGCTCGGGCCTTTTTTCGCTTCAGTCTGTTTAGTATTATGCTGTATGTAACTAATTAACTTTACGTTTGGAATACTTAACGAGGTGATGCGGCATATGAATACATCTGAGTACTTGTCTATGGGTGATGCGGCCCGCTTGCTGGGCGTTACAAAAGCCCGCATATCGCAACTTGCCGCATCGGGGACGCTTGCGTGCGATATTGTGGGCGGTCGGAAGATGGTCGAGTACAATTCTGCGATCGCCTATCAAAAGGTCCGCAAACGAGGGCGCCGTCCTGCAGCCGATGTGGGACGCAAGTTTACGCTGATGTCGGCCGACCATGAGGTCGCGCATGTCTCATTTGATCCGACGCGCGAGTTTCCCTTCGAAATCGCCGAGGTCCTCGATGCGCAACGAATGCCGTTTGGCACATGCTCGAGTTCTTCTCCAACGGTGAATAAGCGGGAGCTCAACGCGTGGTGGGGGCATCGGTCGGTGCCCGATGTTCGCCCTGGGCTTATCTCGCGCTACCGCGAGCTAGGGATTGTCAACGGCGTTGAGGTGCCGGTTCAGTGCCTGGGCCTCTCGCTTTCGGATTGCTATTGGCTGCGGCCGGCAGAATGCGACGGGCTCGAATGGCGAAACCTCAATTACTTCGAGAACGAATTTGAGCGATCGGCGCCCGAAGAGCGTTCGGGTTGGTTGGAAGGCATCGGTCTTAAAAATCCGGATAACACGTCCGAGGGTGAGCTCCCTAAATCGTGGATGATTCGCAACGGCGTTCGCGTTCTGGTCAAGGGATGCGGCATGGACGATCAACGTCCCTTTAACGAGGCGGTTGCAACGGCTCTACATCGTCGCTTGCTGTCAGAGGGTGAGTTTGTTCCTTATGCGGTTGAGCGGATGTTCGATGGCCCTGTGTGTCTGTGCGACGACTTTCTTGACGGCCGCGAGGAATATGTTCCGGCTGTTTACGTTAAGAACGCCCTTGGCGGCCAGCGAGGAAACTCGACGTACGACCGGTACTGCCGCTTCCTTGGTAAGCATGGAGCAGACGAGGTTGCCGTGAGAAGGTCTATGTCGCAGATGATCGTTTGCGACGCCCTTTTGGCCAACAGCGATCGCCATTGGCGAAACTTCGGCATCATCCGCAATGTCGATACCTTGGAGATAAGGCATGCACCGCTGTTCGATAGCGGCAACTGTCTGTGGTATAACGTGCCAACTGCTGTGCTCGCAGCTGGGGAGTTTGGGTTTGCCGCTAAGCCGTTTGGACCCAATCCTTCCGTCCAACTGGCGCTTGCGGACTCGCTCGATTGGTTCGACTCATCGCGGCTCAACGGATTTGTTGATGAAGCGATAATGATTCTTTCGCAGAGCAAGTGGGCCACGGCGGAGGGTCGGCTCGAGTCCATTCGCCGCGGCCTGGAGCGTCGCGTTATCGAGGTGAATGCTGCTGTTGGAGTGCTTCGACACGTGCGGCGATAATCCCGCGGCTACCTGATGGCTGCCGTAACGGTGCCGCCGCCGAGGACGACGTCGCCGCGGTAGACGACGACAGCCTGGCCGGGGGCGATGGCGCGCTGCGGGTCGTCAAAAGTTAGCAGCATTTGCCCGTCTTCGCCGCGCGCAAGGGTCGCTGCCTGGTCTTTCTGACGGTAGCGGTACTTGGCACCTACGCGAATGCCACCGGACGTGAGCTCTGCCTTCATGCGGTCGGCAGGGGCACTCCAGATCCAGTCGTTGGCCGTGAGCGCTGTGGCCGTTAGGTCCTCGGCCTCGCCCAGATGCACGGTGCTGCTGTCGGCGTCGACGCCCGTTACGTACACGGGATGCGCCATCGCGACGCCCAGGCCCTTGCGCTGACCGATGGTGTAGCGCAGCGCACCGTTGTGGCGCCCGACCACGCTGCCGTCGCGCCATACAATGTCGCCCGGTGCAGCGGGATGTCCGCAGCGGAGCTCGATATAGCCCGCGTAGTCACCGTCTGGAATAAAGCAGATGTCCTCGCTTTCGGCCTTCTTGGCGTTGGTAAAGCCCTGCTCGGCGGCAATGCGGCGCACGTCGCGCTCTTTGTCCAGCCCGGCCAGCGGAAAGATTGTGCGCGACAGCCGCTCCTGCGTGAGCGAATACAAAAAGTAGCTCTGGTCCTTTTTGGGATCTTCGCCGCGGTGCAGCTGCCAGGTGCCATCGGGCGCCTGGCTCGTTTTGGCATAGTGGCCCGTGGCGATGTAGTCGCAGCCCATATCCAGCGCCGCATCGAGCAGCGCGCCAAACTTAATGTGGCGGTTGCAGATAATGCACGGATTGGGCGTCAGCCCCTCCTGGTAGGCGGTCACGAAGCGCTCGATTACCTTGCGGTCGAAGGTCTGCTGCAGGTCGAGCACGTGATGGGGGATCCCGATGCGCTCGGCGACGGCCTTTGCATCGGCGATGTCGCGATCGACCTTACTCATGCCCGTGACGGGATCAGGCGCGGGGCAGGTGAGGCGCATGGTGGCACCGACACATTCGTAACCCTGACTTTTGAGCAGATACGCGGTCACGCTGGAATCGACACCGCCGCTCATGGCGACGAGCACGCGCTTATTGTGCATGGGGAGGTTCTCCTTGGTGGCAGGTGGCCAAAAAAGAAAAGCGGCGCGGGAGGCTGGTTCCGCGCCGCAGACATTGTAGCAAGTTCGGGCGTCCTGTGGGACACCCTGTTGGGATGAGCTCAGGCTGCCAGAAGAGAGGGGAGACCGGCGTGCCTTGGACCCGTTCTAAGAACGAGAAGCTCTAGTCCTGGAACAGTGCCGTGGACAGGTAGCGCTCGCCGGTGTCGGCCAGCAGGGCCACGATGGTCTTACCCTCGTTCTCGGGACGCTTGGCCAGCTGCAGTGCGGCCCACACGGCGGCACCGGACGAAATGCCCACGAGCACGCCCTCCTTGTGGCCCACGGCGCGGCCGGTGGCAAAGGCGTCGTCGTTCTCGACGGGGATGATCTCGTCATAGACCCGGGTGTCGAGGACGTCGGGCACAAAGCCGGCGCCGATGCCCTGGATCTTGTGCGGGCCGGCCTGGCCCTTGGAGAGCACCGGGGAGGTGGCGGGCTCAACGGCGACGACCTTAATCTCGGGGTTCTGCTCCTTGAGGAACTCGCCCACGCCGGTCACGGTGCCGCCGGTTCCAACGCCGGCGACGAAGATGTCGACCTCGCCGTCGGTGTCATCCCAGATCTCGGGGCCGGTCGTGGCCTTGTGGATGGCGGGGTTGGCGGGGTTCACAAACTGGCCGGCGATAATGCTGTTGGGCGTCTCCTTCTGCAGCTCTTCGGCCTTGGCGATAGCGCCCTTCATGCCCTTGGAGCCGTCGGTGAGCACGAGTTGTGCGCCATATGCCTGCATAAGCTTGCGGCGCTCGACGGACATGGTCTCGGGCATGGTGATGATCACCTTGTAGCCGCGGGCGGCCGCCACCGAGGCGATGCCGACGCCGGTGTTGCCGCTCGTGGGCTCGATGATGGTGTAGTCGCCGCCGCGCACGAGCTTGCCGGCCTTCTCGGCCTCGTCGATCATGTTCTTGGCGACACGGTCTTTGACGGAGCCGGCGGGGTTGAAGTATTCCAGCTTGACGAGCACGCGGGCCTTGAGGTCCTCATCGGCCTCAAAGTGAGTGAGCTCCAGAAGCGGGGTGTGGCCGATAAGCTGATCGATGGACGTGTAAACATTGCTCATGGTGAACCTCCAAAGTGTTCAAATGACTGGATACCGTGTGGGTTTACGGTGTGTGTAGCAGCGAAACCCATAAACCTTATGGGTTGTTCTTTTTGCTGTTGGCAAGCATAGTAGACAGTAAAGCCTAGTAACGCAATAGGAAATAGAAGATTATTACGAGTCGATTAACCAGCTTGACGGGAATAGGTATTTTCAAAACCAATTTTTCGGCTAGAATTTCTACGAATTAAAAGACCGAAAGGCAGCAATATATATGTTGGTTTCCACAAAGGGCAGATATGCCCTGCGCGTTATGGTCGACCTGGCCGAGCACCAGGCGGCAGGCCGCATTCCCCTCAAAGAGATCGCCGCGCGTCAGGGGATTTCGGAGAAATATCTGGAGAACATTTTGGCCACGCTCGTGCGTGCCAATATGCTCTCGGGCATGCGCGGCAAGGGCGGCGGCTATGTGCTCACGCGCCCGCCCGAGCAGTACACGGTGGGCGAGATCTTGCGCCTGACCGAGGGCAGCCTGGCGCCGGTCGCATGCCTAGACGGCGACTGCAAGGGCTGCTCGCGTTCGGACGAGTGCCCCACGCTCGACGTGTGGAAGAACCTGGACAAGCTCATTAACGACTACCTCGACGGCGTGACGCTCGATGCGCTCGTAGCCCCCAACGAGGGCTACGACTACGTCATCTAGCCCCACCTGTCATTTGGGGACGGGGCAGAAATGCTGGATTTTCTTGCCCTCTGAGGCTCGACAAATGACAAGGCCGCCCATCGTTGCGATGGACGGC
>DBEWTR010000138.1:0-3649 GCA_048205775.1 Collinsella sp.
CTCGATGCCGCCCACCTGCTGGAAGTACGTAAACTGCGTGACCTCCATGCCGTTGAGCCAGACCTCCCAGCCAAGGCCCCAGGCGCCAAGGGTCGGGCTCTCCCAGTCATCCTCGACAAAGCGGACGTCATGGTCGTTGGGGTCCAGGCCAATGGCGGCAAGAGACCCCAGGTAGAGCTCCTGGGCGTTGACCGGCGAGGGCTTGATGAGCACCTGGAACTGATAGTAGTGCTGCATGCGGTTGGGGTTCTCGCCGTAGCGGCCGTCGGCGGGACGGCGGCAGGGCTGTGCATAGCAGGTGCGCCACTCGGCGGGACCGAGCGAGCGCAGCGTGGTCGCGGTATGGAAGGTACCGGCACCGACCTCGGAGTCATAGGGCTGCATGATGACGCAGCCCTGCTCGCCCCAGTACTGCTGGAGGCGCAGGATGATGTCTTGGAAGGAAAGCGATGAAGCGTTCATGCCTCTAATATCCCCTCGTCGAAACGATTACACGGTTAGGTACTGTACTATAGCGGTTTTTAGTCGATAGCGCCGATGCGGTTGAGCGGCCAGTAGCGCACAAGCGCCACTGCGATCAAATCAGAGCGATCGACGGGACCAAAATAACGTGAGTCGGCAGAGTTTTCGCGATTGTCGCCCATCACCCACACGCACCCGTCGGGAACCGTGTAGGGATAGCTTACCTGAGCGCCGGGCGCTTGGACCGAAAGCGGCCAGCTCATGCCCGTCGTATAGTCCTCGTCGAGCGCTTGGCCGTCAACGACCACCTTGCCATCCTGCAGGTCGACCGTCTGGCCGGCCGTGGCAATAACACGCTTGACAAGAACATCATGCTCGGAGGTGCCATCGGGGTTGTGAAACACCACGATATCACCCTGCTTGACGGGCTGACCGAGCTCGAGGCTCACCTTTTGTGCCAGGATCTGGTCGCCAATCTCGATCGTGGACTCCATGGAGCCGGTGGGCACCACAAAGGGCTCGACCACAAACGAGCGAATCAAGAAGGTGGCCACGAGCGCGATCGCGATGACCGCGATCCACTCAAAAGCGCCCCTCAACGCGGAATGCTGCGATGGAACCATTCTCACTCCTCGCTCTGCGAATACGCAGCGTCCAAAATCTCCTGCGCGTAAGCGCGCTCCTCGGGCGTGAGCCGCGCTGTCTCGATCAGATCGGGACGCCAGCGGCAGGTGCGCTCGATGGCGTTCTTGCGACGCCAGGCATCGACCTTGGCGTGATCGCCGCTCACAAGCACCGGAGGCACGCCCTCGCCGTTGAACTCGGCAGGACGGGTGTACTGCGCGTACTCGAGCAGGCCTCCGTCCTCGGCGGTCGAGAACGACTCGTCGACGTTGCTCATCTCGTCACCAAGGGCGCCGGGAATGAGGCGTACGACGGCATCGGCAACAACCATAGCGGGAAGTTCGCCACCCGTGAGCACGTAGTCGCCGATCGACAGACGCTCATCGGCATACGCATATGCGCGCTCGTCGACGCCCTCGTAGCGACTGCACACAAACAGCAGGCGCTCACTTTTGAGCAGGCGCTCGGCCACATGCTGCGTAAAAGGCTCGCCACAGGGGGTAAAAAACACCACAGTGGGCTTGGGACCCTCTGCGCTAATGGCCTCGATGGCCTCTGCGATAGGCTCGACCTTCATGAGCATGCCCTGCCCGCCGCCGTACGGCTCGTCATCGACGGTACGATGACGGTCGTGCGTCCAGTCGCGCAGGTTATACGCCTTAAAATCAAAAAGGCCGGCCTTGCGGGCGCGGCCCAAAATCGATGTGGACATGACGGGCTCAAACATCTCGGGAAAGACCGAAAGGGTCTCAATCAGCATGTTGTCCTCCCTACTTGTCCATATCAATCAGGCCGTCCATAACGTGGACGGAAATAGTTCCTGTGTCGGGAAGATCGAGCACAACCTGCTCGATCACGGGAATCAGTACCTCGCCGTACCGATCGCCCTCGACAACCCAAACATCGTTAGCGGGCGTCGACATGATCTCGACGATCGTGCCGAGCGAACCGAAGCGCTCGTCGACCACCTCGCGACCCATCAGGTCGGTATAGGCAGCATCGAGCGAATCGAGCTCAAAGTCGTCACGATTTGCCAGCACGTAGCATCCCGTGATGCCCTCGGCGGCCGTCAAGTCGTCAATGCCCTCAAACGAGACCAGATCGCCATCGCCCGTATCGGTGACGGACACGACCGTGCAAAAGCGGTCGCGCTTGAGCGCCGGCGGCGTCAGGGCGACGCGCATACCAGGCTCTAATACAGAAGGAAGCCCCCGCAGCGGTTGCGCGAGGACCTCCCCCTTCCTTCCGTGCGGCTTGACCACACGGGCGATGTTTTTGTACTGGGACCTCAAGGTCCTAGCCCAGAACCTCTACCTCGACAGCAGTGTCGAGGCGAGCGGCCAATGCACGGGCGAGCGTGCGAATGGCCTTGATGGTACGGCCACGACGGCCGATGACCTTAGCGACGTCATCCTCGGCGACCGAAACCTCAATCGTAGAGGCGTCGTCACCATCGATGACCTCAAGGCTCACGGAATCCGGGTCGTCGACGATCTGAACAACGAGATATTCGACGAGATCGGCGATGCGATCTGAGAGCATTGCCTCACCCTCGAGCTGTGCAGCGTCAACCTCAGGCACGATTTACTCCTCGGCGCCCTCAGCGGCCTCAGCGGCAGCCTTAGCGGCCTCGGCCTCTTTGGCGAGCTGCTTCTTGGACTTCTTGACGACGGTCTCGGTCTTCTCGCCCTCGTTGGCGGCCTTGACCAGAGCGGCGACGGCGTCGGTGAGCTGAGCGCCCTTGGACTGCCAGTCGGCGATCTTCTCGAGGTCGAGGTTGATGGTCTTGGGGGCGGTCATCGGGTTGTAGCGGCCAACCTCCTCGATGATACGACCGTCACGCGGGGCGCGGGAATCGGCGACGACGACACGGTAGTACGGACGCTTCTTAGCGCCGTGACGAGCAAGGCGAATCTTGACTGCCAAAGGAAACTCCTCCAACCAAGCAGCTTTAGGCTGCAACTACAAACAAACAGTTGAACATAATACGCCATCGACGCGGGCAGGTGAAGTCCGTGAGACCAACTTCTTCGGTGTAGTCGAGGGCAAATCCATATCTTAGACAAGAATTCGGGATTTGCAAGCACATACACGCACCCCACATGAGCTGCGCGGTATACTCATGACATGGAAAGACGCGAACATACATACGGTTATGAGGATGCCATGGGCGTCACGCCGCCTCCCTGGACGGGTCCGGCGGTGGGCCTCATGGACCTCGATGCGTTTTTTGCGAGTGTGGAGATGCTCGATCATCCCGAATGGCGCGGAAAGCCGCTCATCGTGGGCGGAGACGCCGATTCGCGTGGCGTCGTGTCCACGTGTTCGTATGAGGCGCGTCGCTTTGGCGTGCACTCTGCCATGGCCTCGGCCGAGGCGCGGCGCTTGTGCCCGCAAGCCATTTGGACGCATGGGCATTTTGATCGCTATCGTGAGGTCAGCGCGCAGGTCATGGCAATTCTCGCTGACGAGACCCCGCGCGTTGAACGCGTATCCATCGACGAAGCCTTTATCGATATCACACCGGGTCGCTTTGCGCCCGAAGACCCGCTGCTGGTTGCGC
>DBEWTR010000346.1:0-7342 GCA_048205775.1 Collinsella sp.
AGGATAACGAGTGCGTATCGGGTCTCAAGGCCCTCGTCTGTAAGCTCGACAGCGCAAACTGCATGGGAGGTGCGCAGCTAGGGGACGTGGATCTTCCTTGGTATGTCACGGCGGAAACAACGTTTGATGCCGGCGGGTATACCTATGGCTTTGACGAGCGCGGTGCGGATGGGGACCGCTATGTGGTGATTGCATCAGCCTCGGGTGATGCCAAGGGCGGCGCGCGTTGGCTTGATAGCGCTCAAATGGTAGAGGCATCGTCTGTCGTGTTGCGGGATGAGCAGGGGCCCTTGACCTCTCTGGCCTCCTTTTTGGGCGACATCGACTATCGCCCGCTTTGGGTGTCCATTAAAACGAGCGGCCTTGCCCTGCTGATCTCCTTTGCGCTGGGCCTGTTCGCCGCGTGGAAGACTATGGGTACCTCGAGCCGCATCAAGGGCCTGCTCGATTCGGTCTTTACGATTCCTATGGTGCTGCCGCCCACGGTCTGCGGCTTTCTGCTCCTCATGCTGTTTGGCCGCTCGACCGGGGTGGGCCAGTGGCTTATCGCGCACGGCGTCTCGATCGTCTTTACGTGGCCGGCGGCGGTTATCTCTGCCGTGGTGGTGTCGTTCCCACTCGTCTATCGTACGGCACTCGGCGCCTTTGAGAGCCTCGACACGCAGATGCTCGATGCGGCGCGCACGCTGGGATGGTCCGAGCGTCGCATCTTTACCAGGCTTATGATGCCGCTTGGCTGGCCCTCGATTGCCGCCGGCACGGTGCTCGCCTTTGCCCGCGCCATGGGCGAGTTTGGCTGCACCCTGTTCTTTGCGGGCAACTATGCCGGTATTACGCAGACCATTCCCATTGCGATTTACTTTGAATGGATGGGCGGCAATACGTCGGTGGCCCTCTTTTGGGTCGTGGTCGTAATAGCGTTCAGCTTCCTAGTCATCCTGTTCATCAACATGTACACGGCGCATTCGCAAAAATACCGCGAGCGGGGCCTTTCCCGTGCGGAACGTAAGCAGGCCAAAGATCTCGCCGGACAGGGCGATTCACTCGACCCGGCGGGCGGTGATGCCTTGCGTATCGATCGCGAGGCACTGGCCGAGCTCATGCGCGATGATGCCGCATTACAGGGAGGTCGATAGGCCATGTCGCTCGTTCTGGATATTAAGAAACGTTATCCCGGGTTTGTGCTCGACATGCAGCTTGAGGCCGGCGAGGAGCGCGTGGCCTTGCTCGGTGCCTCCGGATGTGGCAAGAGCTGCACGCTGCGCTGCATTGCCGGCGTGGAGACGCCCGACGAGGGCAAGATCGTCGTCAACGGCGTGACCTTTTTTGACTCGGCGGCTGGCATCAACCTGTCACCCCAGGAGCGAAAATGCGCCCTGTTGTTCCAAAACTATCAGTTGTTTCCCAACATGACGGTGGCCGATAACGTATGTGCCGGTGTAAAGGGCGCGGGCGACGCCGCGGCGCGCAAAAGGCTGGCCGAGCGCTATCTGGGCATTTTCGGTCTGGCTGATTTCGCCGACCGCTATCCCGCGCGCCTCTCGGGCGGCCAGCAGCAGCGCGTGGCGCTCGCGCGCATGGTGGCGGCGCACCCGGGCATCTTTATGTTCGACGAGCCCATGAGCGCGCTCGATGCGTATCTCAAGAGCGCGCTTGAGCAAAACATGCTTGACCTGTTCGACGTATGCAACCGCACCGTGCTCTACGTGAGTCACGATATCGACGAGGCGTGCCGTCTGTGCGAGCGCATCTGCGTTATGCATAACGGGCATGTGGAGGAGATCGGCTCCGTCGAGGACGTGGTCCGCCGGCCGCAAACCTTGGCCGCGCTGCGCTTGACGGGCTGCAAGAACACGAGCCGGGCGCGCAAGATCGGCGACGAAGAAGTTGAAGCCCTCGACTGGGGCATGACCTTTAACGTGGGTCGCGAGGTTCCCGATAATGTGGAGTACCTGGGCATTCGCGCAAGCTACTTCCATGTTGACAATCGCGCTGAGCGGGGTCGCAACAGCTACGACCTGCACGTGGCGCGCGTGAGCGACTCGCGTTTTGAGCGCCTGGTGCTGCTGGACGCGCCGCGTGCCGATGCGCCCACGCGTCTGCAGTGGAAGGTCAACAAAGTGGGCATGCCTGTCGATGAGCTGCCGCAAGCAGGCGAGACGCTGCGCATGCATTTTGATGCCAGCAGGATCCATTTGGTTTGTCGATAATGTGACAAAGGGACAGTCCCTTTGTCACATGCGAGGGGGGGACGCCGAGGTTGGCATTGGTATCGACATCGGTTCGACGGCCGCGAAGGCCGCGGTGGTGAAAAACGGATGGCGCCATTACGTGGACCTGTGTCATGCCGTCGGGCTGGTCGTCGGTCGGTGCGGCCATTCGTGCCCAGGCGCTCGCGTAGAGGGGGCTGCGATGCGTCGCCCGCACTCGGCGCCACCATGCGTATACTGGGGGGAACTGATTGACCTATGAGAGGAGGAATCGATGGCTGACGATTTCATCAAGCTCACGCAGATGACCGCCGCCTCTGGTTGAGGCGCTAAGTTGGCTCCTGGAGCCCTCGCCCAGGTCCTGGGCGACTTACCCAATGTGCATAACGACAACCTGCTCGTGGGGTTCGATACCTCCGACGATGCGAGCGTCTTTCGCGTAGGTGATAACTTGGGCCTTGTGCAGTCCATCGACTTCTTCCCGCCGATGGTCGACGACCCGTTTCTGTTTGGCCAGATCGCCGCGGCCAACTCGCTGTCGGATATCTACGCCATGGGCGGGCGGCCGAGCCACGCCATGAACCTGCTCTGCATACCCAGCTGCCTGGGCGTTGAGGTTGCCGGCGAGATTTTAGCGGGCGGAGCCGACAAGTGTGTCGAGGCCGGTTGCTCCATCGCGGGCGGTCACACCATCAACGACGACGAGCCCAAGTACGGCCTGTCCGTGAGCGGCTTTGTCGCGCTCGACCGCATGCTCGCCAACAGCGGCGCGCGCGTGGACGATGTCCTGTTGCTGACCAAGGCGATCGGCTCGGGCATCATCACCACGGCCATTAAGGGTGAGCTCATCGAGCAGGATGAGGCCAGCCCGATGTGGAACTCGATGTGTACCCTCAATGAGGCTCCGATTCGCCTGGCCGAGGGGCTCGAGCTTCACGGTTGCACCGATGTCACGGGCTTTGGCCTGATTGGGCATGCGTGCGAGATGGCCGAGGGCTCGGGCGTGCAGATTGAGCTTGTGTCGGGAGTGGTGCCGCTCTTTGACCAGGTGCTCGACATGGCGCGTCTGGGCATTATCCCCGCCGGCGCCTACCGCAACCAGGACTTCTTTGGTCCGCGCGTGGCGGCAGACGATAACCTGGAGCCGGGCATGCTGGATGCGCTGTACGATCCGCAGACCTCGGGCGGCCTGCTCATCGCGGCGCCTGCTGCCGATGTGGATGAGCTCGCGCGTCGTCTGCATGCCGAGGGTCGCATCGCCGCCGTTGTCGGTCGCGTGCACGAGGCAGTGTCGGGCGGTCCTGCCGTTCGCGTTGTGCGCTAAAGAAAACCGTTTATGCGACCGCCCGTCGTTTTGGGCGGTCGCATTCGAAAGGAATTTGCTATGTCTACCAAGATTGAAGTCAATGCCATGGGCGATGCTTGTCCGCTGCCCGTCGTCAAGACGCTCAAGGCTCTCAAGCAGCTCGATGGCGAGGGCGTTGTGGTGACCTCGGTCGACAACGAGACCGCCGTCAAGAACATCTCCAAGATGGCGCAGGAAAAGAGCTGTACGGCCTCGGTCGAGAAGGTTGCAGATGCCGAGTGGCACGTGACCGTGGCGACCGCCGGCACCGTTGCCGTGGACGTGCCCGAGCGGGACGGTGCCGCTTTCTGTGGCGCCGGCGCCGGTAAGGGCAAGCTGGTCGTGGCCGTCTACACCGATTGCATGGGCCGCGGCGACGATGAGCTGGGCCACAAGCTCATGAAGGCCTTTATTTTCGCCGTGACGCAGCAGGAGGAGCTGCCCGCCACGATGCTCTTCTACAACGGCGGCGCCAAGCTCACCGTCGAGGGCTCACCGGTGCTCGATGACCTGAAGGGCCTGGCCGAGCAGGGCGTCGAGATTCTCACCTGCGGTACCTGCCTCGACCACTATGGCATTAAAGACCAGCTTGCGGTGGGCGAGGTCACGAATATGTACGTGATCGTGGAGAAGATGGAGCAGGCCGTGCGCGTCGTGCGCCCGTAGCGTATTGGTTGGAGTTGCCATGAGGGAGAAGCGCCCGGCGCTTGTCATCACGTTTCCCACCACGGCGGCCGCCATGGGCTGCGAGTCCCTGTGCATTGAGCGCGGCCTTCCCGGGCGAACGATTCCCGTGCCCGGGGAGGTCGCTGCCGGCTGCGGCTTGGCGTGGAAGGCGCTGCCTTCGGATGAGGACCTGCTGCGCGGCGAGCTTGCCGCGGCGGGCGTTCCCACCGAGGGCTTTACGGTGATCGACATGTGGGAGGTCGTGCGATGATCTACCTGGATAACGCGGCGACGACCATGCATAAGCCGCAGACGGTCATCGATGCCGTGACGCAGGCGATGTGCTCGCTCGGCAATGCCGGGCGCGGCGCCACGTCGGGTGCCCTCGATGCGGCGCGTACCATCCACGGCTGCCGCGCCAAGCTTGCGCGCTTGCTGGGCTGTCCGCGTGCCGACCATGTGTGCTTTACGCCCAACTCCACCGCGGCGCTCAACACCGTTATCAATGGCGTGGTGCGCCCCGGCGACCGTGTGGTCACGACGGTGCTCGAGCACAACTCCGTGCTGCGTCCGCTCAACCGCCTGTCGGCAGAGCAGGGCGTGACCGTTGAGCATGCGGGCTGCGACGCGAGCGGCGTGCTCGACTACGACGAGCTCGAGCAGCTGGTCACGCCGGGCACGCGTGTCGTGGTGGTGACGCACGCCTCCAATGTGACCGGCAACGCGGTCGACATTGCACGCGTGGCTGCCATGGCCCATGCGGCCGGCGCTCTCGTGATCGTCGATGCCTCGCAGTCTGCCGGCACGGCGCATATCGATATGCAGGCCATGGGGCTCGACATTGTGTGCTTTACCGGCCACAAGGGGCTCATGGGTCCGCAGGGGACCGGCGGCCTGGCCGTGGCTGAGGGCATCGATGTGGCTCCGTGGGCTATGGGTGGCACGGGCGTGCACAGCTTCGATGCGCTGCAGCCGTTTGATTGGCCCACGCGCCTCGAGGCGGGCACGCTCAACGGCCACGGCATCGCGGGACTTTCTGCCGGTCTCGACTTTATCGAGGCGCAAGGCGGGACCGAGGCGATTGCGGCGCATGAGCGCTCGCTTGCAGAGCGCTTCCTTGCCGGTGTGCGCGAGATTTCGGGGATTAAGCTCTACGGTGCGTTTGACCAGCCCGTGCGCTCGGCGATCGTCTCACTCAACGTGGGCGATATCGATTCGGCCGAGATCTCGGACGCGCTCATGCAGGGGTGGGGGGTTGCGACGCGCCCCGGCGCTCATTGCGCTCCGCTCATGCACCGCGCGTTGGGGACCGAGCGCCAGGGTGTCGTTCGTTTCTCGTTTGGGTATTTCAATACGAACGAGGAAGTCGATACCGCGATTGACGCTTTGCGCGATTTAGCCTGCTAAAGCGTATATACTTGCGGGACGGGTCTTTTGCCCGTTCCGTTTTAGTTTCGACCCGAAAGGTGTGCCCATGGCTTCATCCGCCCCGCGCGGCTTGCGCTCCGACCATGTCGTCACGGTCGGCATCGCCCTGTTCTCGATGCTCTTTGGCGCCGGTAACCTCATTATTCCGCCGCTGCTGGCGCTGCAGGCAGGTTCTGCCACGCCGGTCGCCATGCTCGGCTTTCTGATCGCTGCCATCGGCCTGCCCGTCATGGGCTTTATCGCCGTGGCGCTTGCCGGAACGGCGCGCGAGCTTGCCGGCCGCGTGCACCCCAAGTTCGGCGAGTTCTTTGTCGCAGCGGTGTATCTGGCCATCGGTCCGTGCCTGGCTATTCCGCGCACGAGCTCCACAGCCTTCGAGATGCTGGTGCCGCTGCTGCCCGAGGGCGTCTCGCTCGGCACGGCGCGTCTGGTGTTCGCCGTTGGCTTCTTTATCGTCGCGTTTGCGCTCACGCTGCGTCCAGGCGTCATCACGCGCGTACTCGGCCGCATTACGGGCCCCGCGCTCATTGCGCTCATCGTGCTGGTCGTGGGTGCTGCCGTGATCTCGCCGCTGGGACCGGCTGCCGCGCCTCAGGCTCCCTACGATGCAGGTGCCGCCGTGCAGGGCTTTTTGACCGGCTACCAGACCATGGATCTGCTCGCGTCGCTCGCCTTTGGCATCATTATCGCCGAGACCATCCACGAGCTGGGCGTTACCGATGACAAGCGCGTGGCCTTCGAGATCTCGCGCTCCGGCGTGATCGCCGGTGTGCTCATGGCCATCATCTACTGCGGCCTGGCGCTTGCCGGCGCACAGCTCAGCACTGTGATGCCCGACGCCACCAACGGAGCCGCCATCCTCGCCCGTTCGGCCTCCATGCACTTTGGCCTTGCCGGCACGGTCGTGGTCTTTGCGATCTTCTTCCTCGCCTGCATGAATGTGTGCATCGGCCTCATCAGCTGCTGCTCGCGTTACTTCTGCGAGACGTACGTGGTTGAAGGGGGAGCGGAGGCCTCCGAGGAGGCCATGCGCCGCCCCTTCGCGATCCTCGCCTTTGTGTTCGCGGCGTTTTCGTGCGTGCTTTCCAACGTTGGCCTCGACGTGATCCTTATGTTCTCGGTGCCCATGCTCAACGCCTTGTACCCCGTCGCCATCGTGCTGGTCCTCATGGGTCTGGTACACGGTTTTTGCGATGCGCATCCGCAGGTGTGGGTCTGGGTCGGCGGCGTTGTCGCAGTGCAGAGCGTGATCACGTCGGTCCGCGATGCGTTTTTTGCGGGCGTATGGCTGCCGTTTGACGCGCTGCCGCTGGCAGACATTGGAGCCGCGTGGGCGCCGGTTGCCGTGGTGGCGTTTGCGATCGGCCTGCTCCACAGCCGGTTTGTCGCACATTCGAGGAGCTAGGGTATCGTCGCTTGCACAGGCGGGGAGTCTCACCTATAATTTCCTTCGCTTTGGGACACGCAAGGTTTAGACCTTAGCTGCTCAACACCTTCGGGACGTGGCGCAGTTTGGTAGCGCGCCTGCTTTGGGAGCAGGATGTCGCAGGTTCAAATCCTGTCGTCCCGACCATATCTTGCGGGCGTAGTTCAATGGTAGAACCTCAGCCTTCCAAGCTGATGACGCGGGTTCGATTCCCGTCGCCCGCTCCATAAGATTGGCTAACGGCTTTGACCCCTTTTGGGACCAAAG
>DBEWTR010000032.1:0-2911 GCA_048205775.1 Collinsella sp.
GGAAGCGAAAGGGCAATCGCGGCAGATTTATACCCGTGCCCGAGCTCGAAGAGCCCTATGGCCGCCTTCCTGGCCTCGACATCATGCTTCACCCTCAAATCAACGCGCATAAAGAAAGCCTCCCATTTCTCATGTCCAAGAAATGGGAGGCAGTTCAGTGGGAGATCGGGCTTTCAAGGCTTAGTTAAACCAAGTCTGTACGGTCAAATGACCCGTAGCTTACATCTGCTCGGGCGCGGAAACGCCAACGAGGGTGAGCACCAGGGCGAGCGTCACGCGGACGGCATCGCAAGCGGCCAGACGGGCACGCGAAAGCTCGGGGTCGACGGGACGGCCCTCGCTCGGCAGCACCTGACAGGCAGCGTAGAAGCTGTGGAAGTCGCCGGCGAGTTCCTCAGCAAAGTGCGTCAGACGGAACGGGGCGCGGTCGCGAGCGCAGCTGGCGATGAGGTCGGTGAGCTCGTTGAGCTTGCGCGAAAGGGCGAGCTCGGTCGGGTCGGTCAGCAGCGAGTAATCGACGTTCTCACCGATGGCCTTGGCGGCGATGGCCTTCATGCCCATCTCGTCAGCCTGCTCGGGCGTAACGTCAGCGGCACGGCGCAGGATGGAGCACACGCGGGCGTGAGCGTACTGCACGTAGTACACCGGGTTGGAGTTGTCGCGCTTCTTGACGGCCTCAATATCGAAGTCGACCATCTGGTTGGAGCTCTTGGAGATGAGGGTGTAACGGGCAGCGTCGGAGCCGACCTCGTCGACGAGCTCCTGCAGGGTCACCATGGTGCCCTTACGCTTGGACATACGGACGGGCTTGCCGTTGCGCAGCAGGTTGACGAGCTGGCCCAGCAGAACCTCAAACTTGCCGGGGTAACCCAAGGCATCGCAGACGCAGCGGACGCGCTCGATGTAGCCGTGGTGGTCGGCGCCCCAGATGTCGATGACGTGGTCGACGCGCTGGAACTTATCCCAGTGATAGGCAACGTCGGAGGCGAAGTAGGTGTACTCGCCATCGGACTTGATCAGAACGCGGTCCTTGTCATCGCCCAGGTCGGTGGAGCGGAACCACAGGGCGCCGTCCTTGGTGTAGAGATAGCCCATCTTGTCGAGCTTCTCAAAAGCGCGGTCGACGGCGGAGGTGCCGGCGGTCTCGCCCTCGGTGTCCTTCACATACAGCGAGCGCTCGGAGAACCAACGATCGAAGTCGCAGTTAACGGCATGGCAAAGGTCGCGCATATTGTCGACCATCTTTACATAGCCGCGCTCGCGGAAGCTCTCCATGCGCTCCTGCGGATCGGCGTTGACCCACTTATCGCCGTCGGTGCGCCAGAACTCGGCGGCCTCGTCGATGATGTAGTCGCCGCCGTAGGAGTCCTTGCCCAGGGTCTCGGCAAAGTTGTCCTGATACGGATGGGTCTCGGGATGCTCGTCGTTCTCGTCGGCAACAAAGGCGTCGCGGTCGGCGATCAGCAGCTTGTGAGCCTCGTCGATATCCACGCCCTGCTTGGCGATGATGTCGGCAAGCTGCATATAGCGCGTGCTGATGGAGTTGCCGAAGGTGTTCATCTGAGAGCCGTGGTCGTTGATGTAGAACTCACGCTGGATGTCGTAACCGGCGTGATCCATAACGCGGCAGAGCGAGTCGCCCAGCGCGGCCCAGCGGCCGTGGCCGATGTGCATGGGGCCGACGGGGTTGGCGGAAACGAACTCGACCTGGGTCTTCAGGCCACCACCGACGTTGGACTTAGCGAAGTCCATACCCTTCTCGCGAGCGTCGCCAAAGATGGCATTCTTGACGGCAACGGAGAGGTAGAAGTTGATGAAGCCGGGGCCTGCGATCTCGACCTTCTCGATCGCGGGGTCCTCGGGCATATGGGCAACGATGGCCTCGGCGATCTTGCGCGGGGCGCAGTGGGCCAGCTTGGCGGACTTCAGGGCCATGGTAGAGGTCCACTCGCCATGAGAAGTGTCAGCCGGTCGCTCGATAGCGCAATCGTCAAGTTCAAATGCGGAAAGGTCGCCGGCCTCCTGGGCCGCAGCAAGCGCAGCGCGTACCAGCTCTTCAATCTTCTCGGGCATAGATCCTCCTTGTGTTAAAGCCCCCGAGCTCTTGGTCACTCGTAGGGCAAAAGCCAGAGTTTGTAGCACTCTATCACAAGCGACGGGCACTGTCGCAGGGTAAAGCTAATAGATATTGCATATGCACAAAAATGACTACAGCTTGTATGGAGTCACTCAAAGATGCCAGTCTGCCTGCAGATTATGCAGGCGTTGAAAATGCATAAAGGTGTGAATGAGCTGCGTCTGTTATCGAATACTCTTACCTATCAGAGTTGTGTGCTTTTCCTGCATAAAGTAAGGGTTTGCGCACGTCAGCGTGTTATTCTAGACATACGTAAATTCGTATAAGTTGGAGGTAGCATGTTCTCAATCGGTCAACACGTCATTCATCCGGGCCAGGGAGTCTGCACCGTCGTCGGTTTTAGGGACGACACACCGCAGCCCATGCTGCTGCTCGAGACCAAGCAGGGACATGCGCAGACGATCCTCATGTACCCCGTGGCGCAGGCCGACCGTTTGCACGCCGCCATCTCGCAGCAAGATGCCGAGCACCTGCTGAGCCACTATGACGAGCTGGAGTGCGACACCTTTACCGAGCGCAACAGCTCGCTTGAGGAGACACACTTTAAGCAGCAGCTCAAGCTGGGCGCGCCCGAGACGGTCCGCGTGGCAAAGACCATGATGCACCGCATTCGCCAGGCCGAGGAAGCTGATAAAAAACCCAGCTCCTACTACATGCGCGTACTCAAGGAGGCCAAACGCCGCTCCATCGAGGAGTTCGCCGTGGCCCTTGGCGTCACCGAGGAGGCCGCCGAAGCCCGCCTAGCCCAAGCCGCCCTCAACTAACCTGCCAAAA
>DBEWTR010000037.1:0-1892 GCA_048205775.1 Collinsella sp.
GCTCCACGGGCACACGAGGTCCTTGGTGTCGGGCTTGCCGGGCTGATGCTCGAACCGGCGTTCGTCGAACCGGAACTCCTCGCCGGGCCGGAGCACCTCGGCCATGAGGCGCAGCCGGTGCTCGCGGTCGAGTCGGGTGGCCTTGCATGCGTCGATGGAGCGCATCTGGCTGACGAGGTTGTTGCACAACGCGTTGAGGGTCGCGACGGCGGCATGCTCGTCGCTTTCGCGGACGGTGACGGTCAGGGTCTTGACGGTGCTGGTGTTGCGGCTGACGGATTCGAGTTTGCCTTGGGCGAGGCGGTTGTAGTCGAGCCGGTAGTGGTCGAGGCTGTCGCCGGTCTCGCCCATCATCACGTCGGCGAGGATCTCGCGTACGCCGCGTGAGCGCGTGTAGGAGGCGATCTGCACGTTTTGCCCGGCCTCGAAGCTGTTGATGAGCTTGGCCCACCGGTCGATGATCTCCATCTGATGGGATTCCGGGCTCAGCTGGTAGTTGATGTCCTGGAAGAGGATGGTGGCGCTCCACCGTCCGTCGCCCAGGCTGGCGATCCCGTTGCGCAGCATCGCGTCGTAGCCGATGAGCTGCTTGACGCCCTTCGGCAGACGCGTCGCCTTCTTTCTCCGCGCCTTCGCCCTGGCTTCGGCATCGTCTTCGTCCGGCGCGACCTGGGGTTTCTTCTTTCCGAACAGTCCTCACCTTTCCTTGATCGTTGGTTTCGCGCCGGTGCGGTATGGTCTGCCCGGACCGTCGAGCAGATAGACCTCGCGCTGCGTGTAGTGGCGCAGGATGTATTTCAGGTATTTCTCGGGCATGAGGCCCTTTGGCCTCACCCATCCCCATATGGCCACGGGCAGGCCGGGCGGGAAGATCAGGTACATGGCGAGGTTGGGGTCCATGCCCAGCCCGAGCCACAGTCCGACGTATCCTCCCCCGCACACGATGGCGAGGATGACGGCGGCGAGGCACTGCCTCCAGCTCATCCCCATGAACACCTTCGACTCGATGGTGGTCAGTTCCCTGTAGACGGGCATCTGCAACGCCATGATGTTTGCTTCCTTTCGTGGATTGCGTTGTGTTTCATTCGCCGCCGAAGAGCTTCTTGGCGACGGAGTTGGCCGCCATGACGATGCCGATGAGCATGACGCTCGCCAGGAGCAGGCCGGTGAAGTTGTCCATCACCCAGCCGGAGAGGCTGTCGCCGTCCTTGAACTTGCTCGGGTTGAGCGTGCCGCCCACGAGCGTGCGGTACATGAGGATCGCCAGATACAGGGTCGCGCATTGGAACACCAGAGACGCGTACTGTTTGAAGTAGTTGATGCCCCACTGGCGGGTCTCCTCCTGGGCGATGAAAGCGATCGGCAGCGGGTTGAACGCGGTGAGCATGTATATCTGCACGAAGCGCAGGAGGATGACGACGGTGACGACGATGGTCGCGCCCTTGGAGACGAGGAACGGGATGAGCAGCAGGATCAGGCACGGTATCTGGCCCATCCAGCCGGCGGAGTCTATGGCGTCGCGCATGCTGTCGCCAAGGCCGAGGCCCGACGACGCGCCGGTGGTGGGTGCCGCCGAATGGATGCCGCCGAGCACGCTGTCGCCGATCTCGTCGATGGCCTGGAGCATGAGCTCGCTGTGCTGGGCCGCGGTGAACACGAGCGTGAGCTTGAACATCGCCATGGCGACGAGCTTGACGCCCAGCTCTCGGTCGCCGTCCGCCCGGGTGCTGACCCTGGCGAGTTCCAGGACGCACATGATCGCCAGTATCGTGCTGGCTATGGGTTTGACCGCCGAGCGGGCGACGGTCAGGCTCAGCTGGTACATGCCCGCGTTGTATTCGGCGGGGGTCTTCAGCAGGTCGGCCACGAGGTCGTCGCCGACGCCGGACCCT
>DBEWTR010000047.1:0-1808 GCA_048205775.1 Collinsella sp.
GCTCGGGTAAGATAGTCCGCATGAATACTTCAATTGACATTTCCCACATCCGCAACTTCTCAATCGTTGCGCACATCGACCATGGCAAGTCCACGATCAGCGATCGCATCCTCGAGCTCACCCATACCGTCGACGAACGCGACATGGAGTCGCAGCTGCTCGACACCATGGATATCGAGCGCGAGCGCGGCATCACGATCAAGTCCAATGCCGTTCGCGTGTCCTATGACGCCGACGATGGCGAGACGTATCAGTTCAATCTGATCGATACGCCGGGCCACGTGGACTTTACCTATGAGGTCTCGCGCTCGCTGGCAGCCTGTGAGGGCGCGGTGCTCGTTGTCGACGCCACACAGGGCGTCGAGGCACAGACCGTCTCCAACGCGACGCTTGCCATGAACGCCAATCTGGACATTGTGCCGGCCATCAACAAGATCGACCTGCCCTCGGCTCATCCCGACGAGGTTAAGACCGAGATCGAGGATGACCTGGCGATTCCTGCCGATGATGCCGTGTGTGTCTCGGGCAAGACCGGCGAGGGCATCCACGATCTGCTGGAGTCCATTGTCTTTTTGATCTCTCCGCCCAAGGGCGATGCGAACGCGCCGCTCAAGGCACTCATCCTGGATTCGTACTTCGACGAGTATCGTGGCGTCGTCGCCACGGTGCGCATCTTTGACGGCTCCATCAAAAAGGGCGATACCCTGCGCATGATGCAGGCAAAGGGCGACTTTTTGGTCGATGGCGTGGGCGTCAAGCGTCCCGCCGAGACCCCGGTCGATGCGCTGACGGTCGGCGAGGTGGGCTACGTGGTCACGGGCCTGAAGGACCCCGAGGCCGTTCGCGTGGGCGATACCCTCACGTGGGCGTCGAATCCCTGCCCCGAGCCGCTTCCCGGTTACCGCGAGGCCAAGCCCATGGTCTATACGGGCCTGTTCCCGATCGATAACAAGGACTACGAGAACCTGCGTGACGCGCTCGATAAGCTGCACGTCAACGACCCGTCGTTGGTGTGGGAGCCCGAGACCTCGGTGGCGCTCGGCTTTGGCTTCCGCGTGGGCTTCTTGGGCCTGCTGCACATGGAAGTCGTCAAGGAACGCCTGGAGCGCGAGTTCAATCTTGACCTCATTGCCACGAGTCCATCGGTCGACTATCACGTCTACAAGACTGACGGCGAGATGATTGATGTCCGCAGCCCGCAGGATCTGCCCGAGGCTACGCGCATCGAGCGCATTGAGGAGCCCTACCTCAAGGCCAAGATTATCTGCCCGCCCGAGTATACGGGTGCCGTCATGCAGCTCGCTATCGAGCACCGCGGCATTACTACCGACATGATCCATCTCACGAGCAAGTCGGTCGAGATGCGCTTCGATATGCCGCTTGCCGAGCTCATCTTGGATTTCTTTGACCAGCTCAAGAGCCGAACCAAGGGCTATGCCTCGCTCGACTACGAGTTCAACGAGTATCGTCCCTCCGAGCTCGTGAAGCTCGATATCTTGCTTTCGGGCGACGAGGTGGACGCGCTGTCGTTTATCGTCCACAAGGACAAGGCCTACGGTCTTGCCCGCGGTCTATGCGACAAGCTCAAGGAAATCATTCCGCGTCAGCTGTTCGAGGTTCCCATCCAGGGTGCTATCGGCAACAAGATCATTGCCCGCTCCACCGTCAAGGCGCGTCGCAAGGACGTGCTTGCCAAGTGCTACGGCGGCGATATCTCGCGTAAGCGCAAACTGCTCGAGAAGCAGAAAGAGGGCAAGAAACGCATGAAGGCCATCGGTTCTGTCGAGGTTCCGCAGGAGGCCTTTATG
>DBEWTR010000058.1:0-3665 GCA_048205775.1 Collinsella sp.
GCCGTAACGCTTGTTATAGCCGTTGGTCCAGGAGAACTGGTCCTGCAGCGACCACACAAAGTAACCGTCGACGTTTACGCCGCCGTCGATTGCCTTGAGGATCCATGCGAGATGCTGGCGCATGTAGTCGATACGAGGGGCGTCGTCGATAAAGCCGTCCTCGAAGTCGTCCTTATAGCCCATGCCGTTCTCGGTGATGTAGATCTTCTTGTAGTTGGGGTAATCGTTCTTAATGCGCAGCAGCAGGTCGTAGAGGCCCTCGGGATAGATGATCCAGTCCCAATCGGTGGTGGGTATGCCTTCGCGCACGCATGACTCGCCCACGCCCTTGAGGAACCAGCGCGAGGAGCCCTTGTCGCCGGTGCCATTGTGGTTGATGTCGTTTTCGCCCTCGGCGGCACGCAGGAACTGGCACTTGTAGGTGTTGACGCCCAGGCAATCGTTGTAGGGGAGCGCGGCGGTCAGCACGGCGATGTCCTCGTCGCGGACGTCGAGCTCACCGCCGGCGATATGAGCCAGCTTGGTCGCAGCCTCCATGGTATCGGCTGCATAGTGGCCGCGGAAGGTGGCGTCGAGTACCCAACGGTTGTTGATGACGTCGGCCATGCGAGCTGCCTCGCAGTCGGCGGCGTTGTTGGGGTCGAGGGGATACTTGGGCTCCAGGTTCTGGACAATGCCGATCTCGCCCTCAAAGCCGCCCTCATGGAAGGCGACGACAGCCTTGGCGTGGGCCACCATCATGTTGTGCATGAGCTGGAAAGCCTTGTCCAGGCGATACTTCTCGCCGTGCGGCCAGTTGCCGACGATAAAGCTGCCCTCGGCGGTTGCGGGAATCTCGTTAAAGGTAAACCAGTGCTTGACCTCGGTGAACTCGGCAAAGCAGAACTTGGCGTACTCGACGAAGGCATCGATGGTCGTGCGCGTCAGGAATCCCTCGCCGCCGTTCTGGTAAAAGGTCTCAGGTGTATCAAAGTGATCGAGCGTGACATAGGGGATAACGCCGGCCTTATTGCAGGTGGCAAAGAGCTCGTGATAGAAGGCAACACCCTCGGGGTTAATCTCACCAGTGCCGTTGGGGAAGATACGGCTCCAAGCGATGGAGACACGGATACCGTTGATGCCGAAGCGCTGGCACAGGTCGATATCGACCGGATATTTGTTGTAGAAGTCGCTTGCGGGATCGGGGGAGAAGCGACCCTGAGCAGCCAGGAAATCGTCCCAGGGCACTTTGCCCTTGCCGTGCGTACGGGTCTCGCCCTCAACCTGGTAAGCAGCGGTGGCGCCGCCAAAAACAAAGCCGTCGGGGAACTGCATGGGGTTGGTCATGAGTCATCCTTTCTGTGGGATTCGAATAGGGAGAGGTGCCCGAACCGGGAATCCGGGCACCAACAGAGGGAGGAACTAGTCGAGGTTCTCGCGGAGCCACTTGATGGCGCCAGCGGGGTCGCGGGTAAGGTCGATATATTCCTTACCGCGGGGAGCGAGCAGCTTAATGCCCAGACGATCGGTGTCGGCCTTCATGTCGTTGTAGTAGCTACGAACCTGCGGGGCGAGCACGATGACGTCGTACTGATCCATGATGGCGGTGTGCTGGCCATAGGCGCCTGCGGAGGAAGCGATGTTCTCTCCGGTCTGCGCGGCACCTTCCTTGATGGCGTTGGCAAGCATGGCAGAGGTGCCGGCGCCGGCGCACAGGACGAGGACTTTCAGGCCATCGACGTCCTTCTTAGCGGATGCGTCGGAGGCGGGCTCGGGCTGATCGGCGACAGGCTCGCTGTCGGTGGCGGCAACGGTCGGCTCGACGGAAGCGGTAGTCTGCTCGACGGCGGGCGCAGAGGTGCTGGCGGCGATGGTGGCAGCACCATCGGACTCGAGACCCAGCTCGGCGGCGCGCTCGGCCTCCTGGTCACAGAGCAACTTATCGTATGCCTTTAAGAACGGCAGGTAGATGATGGCGTCCAGCAAGATGATGATTGCGACAAACACCAGGGCGATAAGCTGGAAGTTTGTGGTGATGAAGATGCCGATGGGGGCAGGAGTAGCCCAAGGCACCACGAAGGAGAAGCCGTTCATGCCCACGTTATCGATAAAGAACTTGGCAACACTCACATTGACGCAGCCGGCGGCAACAAAAGGGATGAGCATGTAGGGGTTAAGGATCATCGGCGCGCCAAAGAGCAGCGGTTCGTTGACGGCGAAGGCAACAGGAACAATCGAGGCCTTACCGACGGCTTTGAGCTGCTTGGACTTCATAAAGAGAATCAGCAGAAGCGGCACGATGAACGTGGCGCCGGTGCCGCCGAACTCACCCACGAGCGACATGTTAAAGGTGAGGGAATGGGCGGGGTGACCACCGGCCAGCAGAACCTGCAGGTTCTCGGCCTGGTTGGCAAGACGGATGGGGTCGATGCCCGGCTGGACGATCGAAGGACCGTGGACGCCGATGAACCAGAAGAACGCGGTGGCCGCCTGAATAAGGATAAGGCCAGGATCGGTTTCTGCTGCAGTGAAGAGCGGGGAGAGCAGCTTGATGAGCAGCTCGGAGAACGGAACGCCCATGAGGTTGCGCACGACGACATCGATGATGCCGCAGATGATGACGGCGCCGCCAAAGGGGATGATGTCACGGAAGTTCTGAGCGATGGCGCCCGGGACCTCCTTGGGCAGCTTAATGGTCAGATCGCGAGAGACGCAGAACTTATAGACCCAAACGGTAATGAACGCGGCGATATAGGCCGAGAACAGACCACGCGTACCCATGCTGGTGCAATCGAAGACCGAAAGCTCGGAGCCGTTGAACTTGGTGGTGAACTGCGTGACTGCGAGCAGCAGCATGCTGCACTGGGCGGCCACCATGGTGGAACCGTCGTTGAGCACCTTGCCGGCGGGCATGCGACGGTTCATGGAAGCCGTAAAGTTCTTGGCAGTGGTGCCGGCGACCATGATGCCCATGACGCCCATGGTGAAGTTGTACAGCTTGTTGCACCAGTCGATGAGCGGCTGGGGCAGCGTGATGCCAACTACGCCAGGAAGGGTGGCAATGAGCAGAAAGATCGAAGAGGTGAGGACGATGGGCATGCACCCAAGGAATCCGTCCTTAATAGCCTGGAGGTAGATGTTCCTCGAGATCTTCTCAAAGAACGGCTGATGCTTTTCGAGCATCTTTACGATGGCGTCCATAAAGCTCCTTTGCTACTTGATGCGCGATGCATGTGGATGGAACTGGTCGTCGATGGATGGTCAGGACTGCCCGGAAACCTTCCTGCTTAAGGAAGGCATTGCGAAATGACAACGTTGTCATTTCGTTAATGACAACGTAAGACATTTTTGGAAGAGCAACAAGGATACACGGGTGAGCGGTCGATATTGTCCGGTAAACGGTTGATTTATCAGTCAGGCAGGTAGTGTATGCTAGAACGCAAAAAACAAGCGATAGAGAACCGAGTGGAGAAGCAGTGGCAACGATGGACAAGAAAAATGTCTCAATGAATGATGTGGCAGTTGCCGCGGGCGTTTCTCTCAAGACGGTTTCGCGTGTGATCAACGAGCCCAATAGCGTGCGAGAGTCGACACGCGATAAGGTCCATTCGGCTATGGAGGCGCTCGGGTTTCGAACCAACTTTGCCGCGCGTTCGCTCAAGTTGGGCCGTTACGGGTGCATCGGC
>DBEWTR010000073.1:0-3769 GCA_048205775.1 Collinsella sp.
GGGGGTTTGTCTCAATCTGCAACATCTAGGTCCAATTTTGCCGAGTTACTGTTACAGATTGAGACAAACCGCCGCAGACGCCCACTCCACAGCACAGACCACCACAAAGGTGCCTGTCTCCTTCCTCAGTTGTGATTCGAACACTTGTTCTATACGCACACATGTTCTATAGTAGAGGTGCTTGCATCAAACTGAAATTGCAACTAGAATATAGTTGCAGAATGTGAGGCGGGATGACTCAATCCGATAAACTCATCGCCCAGCTGCTTAGCTGTCCTTCAACGTATAGATTCGCTGACTTTCTTAAAGTTATGGCTTCATATGGCTTTGAAATGGACCGCAAAGGCAAGACATCCGGATCGCGCGTTCGCTTCTACAGGCCATCAGATGGCAGGATGTTCGTAATGCACGCGCCTCATCCATCTGACGAATTGACAGCGGGGACCATTCGAAACATCGTTCGCTTTCTGCAAGATGTCGGAGGTAGTCATGAGTAACGTTTTGGCATACAAGGGTTATTTCGCCCCGGTCGAGTTCGATGCCGAACAGCATGTGCTAACAGGTATGGTCGCCGGCATTAGGGACGCAATCGTATTTGAAGGCTCCACGGCTGAAGAAGTGGAGCAATGCTTCCACGACGCCGTCGACGATTACCTTGAGTTTTGCGCCGAGAAGGGCAAGGAACCCGAGCGGGCTTTTAAGGGCTCGTTCAACGTAAGAACGGGCTCTGAGCTCCACAAGCAAGCAGCGCTGGCAGCGGCAAAGAAGGGTGAGTCACTCAATAAGTTTGTGACTGAAGCGATCGCTGCGGCGCTGTGAAGCCAACGTCGAGTCGAAGCCGCCACAAAGGGCGCCTTTTTGGCGGCTTCGACGTTTGCCCAGATAAAGCCTGCCAAAATAAACCTGTCCCTTTTTGGTAGGTTTGGGAGAGAGGGCCGGGATGGACAAGGCTGAGTTGCGGCGGGCGGTGATTGCTCGGCGCGATGCTCTCGATTTGGATGTGCGGGCGGCGAAGTCTGCTGATATCTGTGCGCGGCTGGTTGAGCTGCTGGGCCGCTTGGATGCCGCGGCGCCGCGCACCGTTGCCGTCTATGCCGCGATGGGTTCCGAGGCAGACCCTGCCGCGTTTGCCGTTGCGGCCGCCGTGCGCGGCTGGCGCGTAGCCTATCCGTGCATGCTCTCGGCAATTGATGCCGCAGCTTGTGGCCAGCGCATGTGCATGCGGGCAGTTGCCGCCGACGATGCGTCCGCGGCTCCGTTTATCGCCCACCCCACGCGGGCCTTCGCGGCCACGGACATCGACAGCGACCGCTTCCCCATCATGCCTGCCGAAGCTCTCGACATGATCGTCGTGCCGCTCGTGGCCTTCGACCAAACCGGCGCGCGCCTGGGCTACGGCGGCGGTTGTTACGACCGCTACCTGCCTATGCTCTCGCCCGCATGCCAAATCATCGGCATCGCCTTTGACGAGCAGCACGTCGACCGCGTTCCCACCGACGCTCACGACCTGCCGCTACCCCACATCATCAGCGCCTAATCGCCGCCATATCAGCCACGGCTACAGCAGTACCATCGCAGCCTAGTGCTCCTCGCCGGCGCGGGCCAGGTCGTAGGGCGTGGTCTGGTAGACGTAGTAGTTGAGCCAGTTGGTGTAGAACAGCTGAGCTTGGCTGCGCCAGACGTTGCGCGGATCGGCGGAGGGGTCGTCGCCCGGGAAGTAATGCGCCGGCACCTGAGGGTTGAGGCCGCGCTTCACGTCGCGCTCGTACTCCAGGCGCAGCGTGTCGGTATCGTACTCGGGGTGACCAAAGACAAAGAAGCGACGGCTGTCGGTCGACTTGACGATGTACAGGCCCACCTCGTCGGACACGGCCACGACCTCAAGCTGCGGCTCGGCCTCCACGTCCTCGCGGCGCACGTCGGTGTTGCGCGAATGTACGGCATAGAAGCGGTCGTCAAAGCCGCGGACCAGCGGGCTTTGCGGCTTCACCAGATAATGCTCGAACACGCCGCTCGCCTTTGCCGGCAGGTCGTACTTCTGGATGCCGTAATGATGGTACAGGCCGGCCTGCGCGCCCCAACAAATGTGCAGCGTAGAGTGCACGTGCGTGGTGGACCAATCCATGATCTGGCAGAGCTCGGGCCAGTAGTCGACCTCCTCGAACGGCATCTGCTCCACCGGCGCGCCCGTGATGATCAGGCCGTCGTAGTGGATGTCGCGGATGTCGTCGAACGTGCGGTAGAACGTCTCCAGGTGGCCGGCGCTCACGTGCGTGGCCTCGTGCGTTTTCGTGCGCAGCAGGTCCACCTCCACCTGCAGCGGCGTGTTGGAGAGCTTGCGCATGATCTGCGTCTCGGTAGCGATTTTGGTGGGCATGAGGTTGAGGATGAGCACGCGCAGCGGACGGATGTCCTGGTGCAGCGCGCGGTACTCGGTCATGACAAAGATGTTCTCGCTCTCGAGCTGCGCGGCGGCAGGGAGGGCGTCGGGGATGCGAATGGGCATGAATGCTCCTTACGAGTCAGTTGCAGTTATGGTACAACGACCGGCCCCATCCGCGCGAGTACATCGCCCGGCGATGCCGTCAGCGGCCCAAATCACTCCAAAAGTAGAGATTAAGGCATGCCCAAAAATCTATGGCGCTTTAGCCTAGCAAAGTGGCAGCAGGACGCTACAATGGTTCGACGCGAAAAACTCGGCCGAAAGGATACATATATGTACCAAACGCGTAAGATCGGTGTGGTCGGCCAGGGCCACGTAGGAGCACATGTTGCCAACAGTCTGCTCATGCAGGGCATTGCCGATGAGCTGTACCTGTGCGATATCAACGAGGCCAAGGTGACGTCCGAGGTCCAGGACCTGCGCGACTCCCTTTCGTTTGTCCCGTACAACACCAAGATCGTCAACTGCTACGACCACTACGAGGAGCTTGCCTGCTGCGACGTCATCGTCAACGCCGCCGGCAAGGTCGCGCTGGCCGCCGGCAACCGCGACGGCGAGCTGTTCTTTACCACCGACGCCGCCCGCACCTTTGCCAAGCGCATCGTCGACGCCGGCTTTGACGGCATCTTCGTGAGCATCTCCAACCCCTGCGACGTCGTGTGCACCGAGCTGTGGCACCTGACCGGCTACGATCCCAAGAAGATCATCGGCTCGGGCTGCAGCCTGGACTCCGCCCGCCTGCGCACCGAGATCTCCAAGAAGGTCGGCGTGAGCCCCAAGTCCATCGACGCCTACATGATCGGCGAGCACGGCTTTAGCCAGTTGGCCGCCTTTAAGGCCGCAACCATCGCCGGCAAGAGCCTTAACGAGCTTCAGGCCGAGAACCCCGACAAGTACGCCTTTGACCACATGGAGGTCGAGGAGCTCGCGCGCAAGGGCGGCTACGTAACCTACCAGGGCAAACAGTGCACCGAGTACGCCGTCGCCAACTCCGCCGCGCGCGTTTGCGCCGCCGTGCTGCATAACGAGCACGCCGTGCTTTCCGCCTCCACGCTCATGACCGGCCAGTATGGCGAGGAGGGCATCTTCACCTCCCTGCCGTGCGTGATCGGTGCCGAGGGCGTCGAGGAGGTCTACACGCTGGACCTGTCCGAGCACGAGCTCGAGGGCTTCCACAAGAGCTGCCAGCACATCCGCGACAACATCGCCCAGCTCGACTGGTGGGACGCCGAGGCCTACGACGCAAAGTAGGCCGCTGGCTACCGCAACCTTGCGAATCTATGCGCGATACTAAGCGGGCGGCGCCGGAAATCCCCGGCGCGGCCC
>DBEWTR010000090.1:0-11213 GCA_048205775.1 Collinsella sp.
TGATGACCGTGGCGATGAGGTTCGACAGCTGCTCCAAGATGCTCGTGGCGGCCACGGGGAAGGCGAACAGGGGAATATTGCGCCACAGCGAGCCGGTGGTCATATCGATGTGCTTAGATACGGTGTCAGCCATACGCTCTCAATCTCTAACATGCTCTTTCGTGCTTATTTGCGCAGACGATGATACTCCTAATGCAACCAGTCGGCACTTAGGGACGTTCCTTTTCTGCCGGCAGCTGGGGACACTCCTTGTAGCCATTGGGGACGTCCTTAAACGACTAGTCATTCAAGAACGTCCCCAATGACTAGGCGGGGAAGGCGTGCGACAATGGTGGACGTTGTGTTGTTCGCGCTAAGGAGTTGCCATGTTGTTGTGTCCCGTTTGCCATGAGCCGTTGGTGGACAATGAGCGCGGTGCTGCATGTGCGGGCGGACACCGGTTTGACCGTGCGCGCGAGGGCTATCTATATCTACTGCGCTCGTCCAAGAGCGGCGACTCCATGGGCGATCCCAAGTCACAGGCGCGCAGCCGTCGCGACTTTCTGAACCGCGGTTACTATGCGCCGTTGCGCGATACGATGGTCGAGCTCGTGTGCAAGCAGGTGTCTGGGCGCGCCGCGTTTACGAAAGATCCCATGACGCTGCTCGATATTTGCTGCGGTGAGGGCTACTACACCAGCGCCATGGGCGCGGTGCCGGGCGTGGATGCTTACGGTTTCGACTTGGGCAAAGAGATGGTTCGCCTGGCCGCCAAGCGCGGCGATGCGACCTATTTTGTGGCCAATATGAAGGATGTCCCCGTGGCCGATGGCGCCTTCGATATGGTGACCGAACTCTTTGCTCCCTTTAACGAGCGCGAGTTTGCCCGCGTGCTGGCGCCAGAGGGTTCACTCTATACCGTGGTACCGGGTGCTCGTCATCTCTTTGGGCTCAAAGAGGTGCTCTACGACACGCCGTACCTTAACGATGAGAAGCTGCCGAAGACCACCGAGCTCGAGTTAGTCGGAACGCAGCGGGTGTCTGCGAATATTACGCTTAAGACCCAGGCCGACATCGAGGCGGTGTTCCAGATGACACCGTACTACTACCGCACGCGCCCCGCCGACAAAGAGCGCCTGGCAAACCTCGATACCCTTCAGACTGACATCGACTTCATCATCGCCGAGTACCGCCACAGCTAACAACCTGCCAAAAAGGGACAGGTTTATTTTGGTAGGTTTTATCTGGGCAAACGTAAAGGGCCGACCGCGGAGATGCGCGATCGGCCCTTTTTAGTTGCTTGGCTGCAGAGGTTATGAGAAGCGAGCGCTTATAGGCGGTCCTTGTTCTCGGCTTTAACGGCGTGTGCCTGCTGAACAAAGAACAGGTCGTAGACCACGATGACAAAGGCGCCAAAGTTGATGGCGTCGCCGCCAAACGCGGGAAGCGTGAGCACCGCTTGGGCAAGCGTGGCGACCGCGGCAACAATACCGAGCTTAAACGCGCCGTCCACCTGCGAAGGCTTGTTGGCGCCCTTGATACCGGCGACGCCTGCGGCAAGGTCGACGAGACCCTTGGCGATAAGCACGACCGCCGCGAGCGTGGCGTACGAACCGTACGTGGAATCGAGACCGCCCGTGGCGATACCGACGCCGGCGGTGACGAGGCTGGCGATGCCCAAAACAAAGTAGATGAGAGCAAGGATTTTGAGAGTCTTGCGAGTGAAGCTCATGGCTGGTCCTTTCGATACGAGTACGCCAACTTGGCGCACCCAATGTACTGCACATATGGTGAAGCACATTGTAGTTCAACGCAGCGATGCATGCGCCTGAAAGCGCTTTGAGCCCGCGCGGCCCAACCCAACCTTTCAAAAGGGAAAGCTGGACGTAAGCCAAATCGATGGCAGCTCATGTGCGGCGCTGAGATGATGAGGCCGTAACAAGGAGCTGGTCTCAAGGAGGAGCCATGATGTACGGAGCAGGGCAAGTGCGTGAGCCGCGGTCGTTGGGAAGGCGCATGGGTGATTCCGTGATCGCTGCTGTGTGCACGGGATTGATGGCGGTGCTTTGCATTGGGATGCTGTGGGCCATGTCGCATGTGGGACAATAGCGGACGGTTGGGTGCCGACATAAACGGTGCCCTGCGTATTCGTTTTGCTTGTTAAGGAGTGTCCATGGGCGTCGTCGATCCCTTATCTGTTGCTCGGGCCGCGGGGCTTGAGCTGATCGGGAAGCCCGAGGGCCTCACGCTCACCGACGGCACGATGGAGCTGCGCGCCGATTTTGGCCGCATGCTGCCGCGACTCAAGCAGGGCCGTCTGCAGCAAGAGCTGTTGGTAAAGGCTGCGCGCACAAAGGGCATCGAGCGACCATGGGCAATTGACGCTACGGCAGGCTTTGGCGAGGATTCGCTGCTGTTGGCGGCCGCGGGCTTTACCGTCGATCTGTATGAGCAGGATTGCGTGATTGCGGCGCTCCTCAAGGACGCCTTGGATCGCGCGGCGGATGATCCGGCGCTTGCGGCTGCCGTGGCACGCATGTGCTTACATGCGGGCGAGGACAGCATTGCGGGCCTTCGTCAAACCGTCGAGCTGGTCGAGCAGGGCGAGCTCGCAGCACCCGACGTGGTGTACCTGGATCCCATGTTTCCCGAGCGCACCAAGAGTGCAGCGGTCAAAAAGAAGTTCCAGCTCCTACATCATCTGGAGCAGCCATGCGCCGACGAGGAATCGCTGGTCGAGGCGGCGCTTGCTGTGCATCCGCGCAAGGTCGTTATCAAGCGGCCGGTAAAGGGCCCGCTGCTTGCCGGCGTTAAGCCGAGCTATCAACTTGCGGGCAAGGCCGTTCGCTACGATGTTTTGGTGCCGCCGCGCCCGTAGCTTGTGTGCGATGGCTGGCGCTCCGTCAGTGCCGTGCCAATGTGGGGTCTATTTCCAAGGGTGCGACGTCAAATGCCAGCCGCCGCAGTATTCGCATTTGTAGCAGGCCAAGCCACGCCGCCCGCGGTTTTCACATTCGGCCATAACAGCCTCGGCCTCGGCGCGCGTGTCGTAACGGTTTTTGCGCTCGCACGACTTGTAGCGCCAGGCCTCATCGCGCTCGGCGTTCAGGGCGTCGCGGCGCTCGTCTTCGCGCGCAAACAGGTCACTCATATCGCCGCCCGTGGCAGCGCCTAAAAACTCGCTTTTGGCTTTTGACCAAGCGGCTCGCTTTTTGCTCCCCATCTGCTTCGCGCCCCTCTCCAAACGTTGGTATCATTGCTCAATCAAAGTGATACCAATAAACGTGAGGCCGCCGCGTGATGATCAGAAAAACCCTCGATACCGACATTCCCGCCGTCATGGCTGTCTATGACGCGGCCCGCGCCTTTATGCGCGCGCATGGCAACGCCACGCAGTGGCCCGAGGGCACGCCTTCTGCCGAGCAGCTGGCTGCCGATATCGCTGCCGGTGGCAGCTATGTGTGTGAAGTCGACGGCCGCGTGGTGGCGACGTTTGCCTTTTTACCGGGCCCGGACGAGTGCTATGACGTAATTGAGGACGGTCAATGGCGTAGCGACACTCCGTACGCCGTGCTGCACCGTGTGGCATCCGACGGCACCGTGCACGGTATCGCGGCTGCGATGTTTGCCTTTGCCAAGGAGCGTGCCGATCACCTGCGCATCGACACGCATCAGGACAACCTGCCCATGCAGGGCGCGAGCCTCAAGGCGGGGTTTGAGCGCGCCGGCATCGTGTATGTGTCCGACGGTACACCGCGTGTTGCGTTTGACTGGCTGCGCGAGGCATAAGAGCGGGGACGCGTATCAACCCTTTGCCCGCACGAACATGGCCCCGGGTGGGGCCATTTTCGGTCGCTGGCTGTTTGGCAAGCCGGCTTTCGCAAGGCGCGAACCTACGAAAATCGCCGCGCGGCAACGCAGGGCGATGAGCTCGGTCGGGGGATAGGGCCCGCTTCGCCCGCCGGCCCGTAAATTGTATCATCCAGTGTGGAATGAGGACGCCCGTTGCCGCGTGCGATGGGCTTGCAATAAGAGGAGAGCCATGTCGAAGCAAGCGGTCGTTGGAATCTTGGCGCATGTCGATGCCGGCAAGACCACGTTGGCCGAGGCCATGCTATTCAACGCGGGCCGCATTCGCAAGCGCGGCCGCGTGGACGATGGCGATTCGCATCTGGATACGAACGAGATTGAGCGCGAGCGCGGTATTACGATCTTCTCGTCGCAGGCTGTGCTCGACCATGGCGATACCCACGTCATGCTCGTGGATGCACCAGGGCATGTCGATTTTTCAGCCGAGGCGGAGCGCACGCTGCGCGCACTCGACTACGCGATTTTGGTTGTGGGCGCCAACGACGGCGTGCAGGGGCATACCGAAACCCTGTGGCGCCTGCTTGCGCGCTATGAGATCCCGACGTTCATCTATATCAACAAGATCGATTTGGAGAATCCCGGCCGCGATGTTTTGCTGGCACAACTTGGGCAACGTCTTTCCGAGGGCTGCCTGGATGCCAACGAATTGTTGGCGGGCGGCGCCGTTCAGGAGGACGCCGCTGCGTTAGACGAGGCGGCGCTCGACGAGTTTCTTGAGGCGGGTGAGCTTTCCGTCGCAACGCTGTCGCGCATGGTCGCCGAGCGCAAGCTCTTTCCCTGCTTTGCCGGCTCGGCGCTCAAGGACCAAGGCGTGGGCGAGCTGCTGGGCGGCATATGCGCGCTGATGCGCGAACAGGCGTGGCTCCCGGAGTTTGCCGCGCGCGTCTATCGTGTCAGCCGCGGGGATCGCGGCGAGCGCTTGGCTTGGGTTAAAGTGACCGGCGGCACGCTGCATGCCAAGCAGGTGATTGACGGACGCTCCGGTGCCGAGGCATGGGAGCAAAAGATCGATCAGGTACGCATCTATAACGGCGAGAAATACGAGCTGGCCCAAGAAGTTGCTGCTGGCGGTATTTGTGCCGTGACGGGCCTTGCGCACGTCCGCCCAGGGGACACCCTGGGCGCGGAGCCTGCGGGCGATGTGCCTGTCATTGCGCCAGTCCTTACCTATACAGTGCTTCCGGGCGAACACGATGTCCACGCGGTGTTCAAAGCACTGACTGAGTTGGCGGACGAAGATCCTATGCTCGGCGTAAGCTGGAATACGCATCTTGAGCAGATTCATTTGCAGTTGATGGGCGCCGTGCAGCTCGAGGTCGTGCAGCGGGTGTTGGCCGATCGCTTTGGCCTTTCGATTGCGTTTGAGCCCGGCGGCATTCTCTATAAGGAGACTATTTCGCAGCCGGTCGAGGGCGTGGGCCACTTTGAACCACTGCGCCACTCTGCCGAGGTGCATCTGCGCTTGGAGCCGCTGCCAGCGGGTTCGGGCGTGCAGTTTGGCACCGTGACCTCGACCGATGAGCTCGACTTGAACTGGCAGCGTCTGGCGCTCACCAACGCCATGGAGCGCGATCACCTGGGCGTGCTGACCGGCTCGCCCATCACCGATGTGCGCATTACGCTCACGGGCGGCCGCGCGCATGCCAAACACACCGAGGGCGGCGATTTTCGCCAGGCCACGTACCGCGCGATTCGCCAGGGTTTGATGCAGGCGCGTGAGGCCGGCGCAGCCGTGCTGCTGGAGCCGTGGTACCACTTTGAGCTCGAGGTGCCGGGGGAGTGCGTGGGTCGGGCGCTCTCGGATGCCACGCGCATGGGTGCCGAGTACGAGCCGCCGACGATGGCGGGAGACCGGGCGAAGCTTGTGGGTCGCGTGCCGGCATCCGAGGTGCAGGATTACGCGCTGGAGGTGGCTGCCTACACGAGCGGTCGCGGACATCTGTACCTGGAGTTTGCAGGCTACGCGCCTTGTCATGATGCCGAGCGCGTAATCGAGACGGCCGCCTATGAGCCCGAGGCCGATCTGCCCAACACGCCCGATTCGGTCTTTTGCTCTCACGGCGCCGGTTACACGGTCAAATGGTACGACGTACCCGCCGCGGCGCACGTAAAGGTCGATCCCGCCACCTTTCGCCCCTGGCGAGCAGCAGACGCCGAGTTTTTCGGCCACATGTGACAAAGGGACAGTTCCTTTGTCACATGCTATTGGTATAACTCGGTACAAGTTGGTATAACTATTACCAGGGTTTGCCAATCCGAGGAGGCCGACATGAATCCAAATCCCTTTAAGCCCACGGCTGGTAAGCGGCCTCCGATACTCATCGGTCGCGAGTCGGTCATCGAAGATTTCGAGGAAGGGCTCGATAACGGCGCTGGAGCGCCGGGCAGGCTCATGCTTATTACGGGAAACCGCGGCTGCGGCAAGACGGTTCTCCTGTGGGAGCTGCAACGTCTGGCCAGCGGGCGCGGATGGGCGGTTGTCTCCGATTCCGCTTCGCTTGGCTTATGCGACCGCTTGGCCGACGCGCTTCGCTCGAATAGGCCCGTTGTGACGTCAATGGAATTCGGTCCGTCGTTTGGCCGGATGTCGGTTGAGGCGGCGCGAGCAAAGGGCGAAACGTTGCGAGGGCTGGTCAACGAGCGCCTCAAGAAGCTCGGTCCAGGCAAGGGCATACTGTTTGCGATTGACGAGGCGCAATCTGCGTCTATCGAGGAACTAGCGGCTCTTGCCGTTCTCTATCAGCAGGTGCTCGGAGACCAGGATGCCACGGGCTTGTCCGATGGCGACCAGCGCGGTCTTGCGCTGGTGTTCGCCGGCTTGCCCAGCATGGTTGACGATCTGCTCGAAGAGCCGAGCGTGACGTTTTTGCGGCGTGCCCAGCAGCGTACGTTGGGGGCGATATCTTTGCCCAAGGTGCGCGATTCGTATGTCCAGACGGTCAAAGACGCTGGTCTTTACGTTGACGCGGAGACGGCGGACTTTGCGGCGCGCAAGAGCATGGGGCATCCCTACATGGTTCAGCTGGTGGGATATTACATGTGGAGGTCTGCCGTCCGGCGTGACTCGCGGGTCATTGAAGAGCGCGATGTTGAGGCTGGGCACGCGGATGCCATCTCCGAGTTCTATGAAGCAGTGGACGCTCCCTTGTATTACGGGTTGCGCAGTCCGCAACGCCTCTTTATCGAGGCCATGGCTGCTGACGAGGGTGAGCCGACGCGCATGGCGGATATCATTGAGCGCTGCGACCGTACTCAGAGTTGGGCGAGTAAATATCGCGCAAGCCTGATTCGCGAGCGCGTCATCGAGGCTGCCGGATACGGCCTCGTCCGGTTTACCGTGCCCATGCTGGGCGAGTATATCCGCGACCGCATTTTATGGCATGAGTAGGGTGATAAAGGTGACGGAACAAAAGATGAGCCCGCAGGCTATCGAGGTGCGTGGTGCACGTGTCCACAACCTCAAAGACATCGATATCGATATTCCGTTGGGAAGGCTTGTGGGCATTGCCGGCGTGTCGGGCTCGGGCAAGAGTTCGCTGGCGCTGGGGGTTCTTTATGCCGAGGGCTCGCGTCGCTATCTGGAGGCGCTCAGCACCTATACCCGCCGTCGTCTGACGCAGGTCGAGCACGCCCAGGTGGACGAGGTGCTGCACGTGCCGGCGGCGCTCGCATTGCATCAGCGCCCCAGCGTGCCGGGCGTGCGTTCCACCTTTGGCACCATGACCGAGCTCAACAATAGCCTGCGTCTACTCTTTAGCCGCTGCGCCCATCACGTGTGCCCGCATTGCGGGGCGCGTGTGGAGCCGAGCCTTAACGTGGCTGCGGGCCTGTCGCTCACGTGCCCTGCATGCGGTCGTGAGTTCTACGCGCCGAGCGCCGAGGACCTTGCGTTTAACAGCGGCGGTGCGTGTCCCACCTGCGGCGGCACCGGTGTCATGCGCGAGGTGGACGAGGCGAGCCTGGTGCCCGACGAGTCAAAGACTATCAACGAGGGCGCGGTGCTTCCCTGGGGTACGCTCATGTGGGATCTGATGAAGCAGGTGGCAGGTGAGATGGGCGTGCGCACCGACGTGCCGTTTAACCAGCTCACGCCTCAAGAGCGCGACATCGTGTTTCATGGTCCGGCGGTTAAGAAGCACATTCTCTACGTCCCCAAAAACGGTGAGGGCGCCACGCCACTCGACTTTACCTACTACAACGCCGTCTATACCGTCGAGAACGCGCTTGCCAAGGTTAAGGACGATAAGGGGCTTAAGCGTGTAGCTCGCTTTTTGTGCGAGAGGCCATGCCGTGACTGTGGTGGCACGCGTCTCTCCGAGGCTGCGCGCCAGCCCCAGGTGCGCGGTATCAATCTGGCGCAGGCGGCGGCCATGACGCTGGGCGAGGCGATTGAGTGGGCGCGCGGGGTGCCTGCATCTTTGCCGCCCGAGATGCGGCCCATGGCGACGGATATATGCGATTCGTTTTTGAGCGCGGCCCGTCGTCTGGTCGACCTGGGTCTCGATTACCTTTCACTCGATCGTGCCGGTGCCACGCTCTCCACGGGTGAGCGCCAGCGCGTGCAGCTTGCCCGCGTGGTGCGCAACCGATCGACGGGTGTGCTTTATGTGCTGGACGAGCCTTCGATCGGCTTGCATCCTGCCAATGTCGACGGCTTGGTGGGCGTGATGCGCGATCTGGTGGATGACGGCAACACCGTGGTTGCTGTCGACCACGACACGCGCGTACTGGCGGAAGCCGACTATCTGGTCGAGATGGGCCCCGTTGCCGGAGCGGGCGGCGGTAAAGTGATCGCTGCAGGTACGGTGGACGAGGTCGAACAATCGCAGGGCAGCCGCATCGCCCCGTTTTTGCGCGCAGAGTCCAAGCGCCTGCGTCCGCAGGTGACTGACGAGGAAATGTTCGACCAGGGGCATATTCGCATGGCGACCGATGCCATCCATACCGTTAAGCCGCTCGAAGTTGATATCCCGCGCGGCCGCCTTGTTGCGGTTACGGGCGTTTCGGGTTCGGGCAAGACGACGTTGGTGCTCGAGACGCTCATCCCGGCGCTTAAGGCGCAGGCAGCCGGCGAGCGCCTGCCAAAACATGTGCGCTGGGTCGATGCCGAAGGCATTGCCCGCGCAAACCTGATTGACGCTACGCCTATCGGCGCCAACGTGCGCTCGACAGTGGCGACTTATGCCGACATTCATGACGAGCTGCGTCGCGCCTTCGCCCGTACGTCCGAGGCCAAGGCAGCCGGCTACAAGGCGGGTGCCTTTAGCTACAACACCGGCGCCTTGCGCTGCCCCACGTGCGATGGCACGGGCTCGATATCACTCGACGTGCAGTTTTTGCCCGACGTCGAGATCGTCTGCCCGGCATGTCGCGGCTCACGTTATGCAGACGCGGCTTCGCATATCCATCGCGAGGGCAAGGACGGGAGTCTCCTTACGTTGCCGCAGCTCATGGACATGAGTGTGGACGAGGCCATCGACGCCACACTGGGGCTCAAGAAGGTTCAGGCGCGCTTGCAGACCTTGCACGACTTGGGCTTGGGCTATCTCACGCTCGGTGAGCCCACGCCGGCGCTTTCGGGCGGCGAGGCACAGCGCCTTAAGCTCGCGAGCGAGATGGGCCGCGTGCAGGATGATGCCGTATTCGTGTTCGACGAACCCACGATTGGCCTGCATCCGCTCGATGTTCAGGTGTTGCTGAGTGTGTTTGACGGCCTCGTTGCCAAGGGCGCCACGGTTATCGTGATCGAACACGATCTCGACCTTATCCGTAACGCCGATTACGTGATCGACATGGGCCCGGGCGGTGGCGACGCGGGCGGGCAAATCGTCTGCGCCGGTACGCCGGGCGACATCGTGGCCTGCTCCGCAAGCATCACCGGCCGCTACCTATAGACAATGAGGCAAAGGGACAGCCCCTTTGCCTCATTGATGCCTATTTCACGCATTGAGCCGCGAGATAGTCGCGGAAGAATGGCAATTCAAATGCGACGAGCCCTCGTCCTCGTTCCCCGATGATGCCGGCATCTATCATTCGGCGTCGGTAGCGGGAGACCTGCTGTGGCGAACGCTTAAGGCGCTCGACAAGGTCGGCGGTGGTGGACTCTTCCTCGTCATCGAGCATGGCGATGAGGAATCGCTTGTCCTCTGCAGTGAGTTCCCGATAGGTTGCCGCGAGGATTCGGTCGTCCATCTCATCGCGCGCGATTTTGATTCCCAGGTCAAAGTCGCGTGACGAGATTTCCTTCGAATCGCTTGTGAGATCCCAGGCACGGTAGCCTACGAGTTGCAATAGGAAGGGAAAACCAGAGATCGAGCGAACGGCTCTATCGATTCCCTCAGCATCTGCCAGGCGATCGTTTTCCTGGATTGTGCGAATCAAGGCCTCGCGTACGTCATAGTCGGCAATGCGACCCAGATGATATTGTTGGGCGCGGCGAAGGAACGAGACCGTCTTGTGGTTCAGCAACGTCGAGACGTTGTTGGGAAGTCCCGCCATGAGCAGGGCGACGCGTTTCCCATCGGTCACAAAGTGCTGATACGTCGCTGCGAGCTGAATCATTTCGTCGAGTGTCGGGTCCACCTCGTCAACCGTGACGAGCAGACCGGTGCCTGCCTCGTTGAGCTGGTCGATGATGTCGCTCATGCGATAACGCCAGGTTGAGGCATCGTGAACGCGATTGACCTCGATGCTGCCGAGCGGTGCAATTCCGAGGCCGGTGACTTCGAAGTTCTTAGACGGGTCGATAAGATGGCCGGCAGCACGTTTCGCCCCGAACTCGATTTCCTCAAGCATTCCCGGGAGCGCGGTCGTCTTTACGGCAATCCAGCCGTGGGATTCCGCCCTTGTCGCGAGCGACGACATGAGAGCGGTTTTACCGGTTCCACGCGCGCCTGAGAAGATCGAGGTCAATTCTGGGCGCCTGCGCTGGCTCAAGAAGGCACGGTCCAGATCCCGAATAATCTGTTGTCTGCCAGCGAGATGGGCAGGAACCTCGCCAAAACTGGGGGTAAACGGGTTCTCGAGATATTTCACACGGCTCTCCTTTCACACCGCCGTTTAACTTTATTTTACTTTAGTTAATTCTGATTAAAAGTGAGGGCTCTTTATCTGGAGCATCAATTAGGCGTGTGTGTCATCGGCGTGGCGCTTGAATGTGACAAAGGGACAGCTCCTTTGTCACATCCCTGCAAAGCCCGTTTGTCGTAGCGCCTCGTAGAGGACGATGGCGGCACTGTTGGAGAGGTTGAGTGCGCTGATGCGGTAGTCGTCCGGGTTGACGAAGTTGCCGCAGATGTCCTGTTGAAGAATGGCCTCGTGGCTGTCCTCGGTATGCCCGAGCGATTCCTCGTGGGCTTCCCAGG
>DBEWTR010000137.1:0-4154 GCA_048205775.1 Collinsella sp.
GGTGCGCCCGCTACCGCAGTCATTCGACCAAATGAGCGGGGCGTCCGCATCGCCGGTCATAGCCCACACACGAGCCGTCTCGCGCAGCGATACCGAAAGCGACGAATCAAAGGGGTCCGAGAGCTCGTAGCGCTCTCCCCCGCCCAGCATAAAGTCCTCACTCGGCACAATGCTTTCGGCTTTTACATAGTCATATCCGGCAGATTCAATGCCGAGCTTGGAGGCAATCACTTGCAGATAGCTCGAGTTATCCGGCGGCATGGCGAGCATAAGCGAACCGCCCGCACTCACCCAACTCATAGTGTCGCTCAGGTGCGTACCCAGCCCGTCAAGCGAGGGCATAAGCACAATCACGCGATCAAACGACGTGAGCGATGGGATCGCGTCCGCACCGTCGGTGGCAATATCAACATCGCGATGGGCGATCTTCATGTCCAACAAAATCTGGTCGAACTGGTCTTTGACATCGTCGACGCCATCTTGGTCCGAGTCGGTAATGACCAGGCACGTGGGCTTTTGGCCAAAGATTGCCGAGGAGGCCGGCACCGCGTCGTTGGCGGCAAGCATCCCCAGCCTATGCTGGCCCGCACTGTACTGCACGCCGGCACGCTCCACCAGCAGCACGGCGGCCATGGCAATAAAGACCGCCCACACCACGAGGAGTCCCATCCAACGAAAGCGGCCCACACGGTCTCGGATATGTTGCGCCACGCTCATCTGGCCTCCTCCCCATCGCGCCAAAACGCCAACTTTTCGCGGTTGTCGGCGCTCAAATACACATTTTGCTTGTCAATCGCATCGATCACACGGTGGACCTCGTCACCGTCGCGGCGCATCACGGCCAGGCGCAGGCAAAGCATCCAAACCTCCTGCTCCTCGGGCACGTCGAGTACCAGCTGGTCGGTCACGGCCTGCGCCTCGTCGATCTGTCCGACATCGGCCAGCGCCGTCGCGTATCGAATGCGCAGCTCAAGGGTATCCTCGCGCTCGCAGCGACGCGCGAGCAGACGCGCGTACTGTTGGCGCTGAATCTGAGCCACGCGCCCCTCGGCCAAGCCCGAGCCCAAGTATTCACCAAGAAAATCACAGTATTCGTTGAGGTTTTGCGCGCTCGGGTCCGTCTTAAGGGCACGCTCAAGCTGCTGCAGTTTAAGGTCGGACTCCTTGGAGATCTGCGCCACCGCCGTCGCGGCATAGTGCGCCACCTCAACGTCGTCGTTAAGCTTAGCCGCCTGCAGCTGCGCCAGGTACGCGTCGGGCTCCTCGGTGAGCATGGAGAGCATTAGGCGGCGCCGGCATGCCGGATCGTTGACGATGAGCGCCTCCTCGAGCGGCACTACGCCTGCATCGGCGTCACGGTCGTGCACCAGGATGCTGCGATGTAGGTCGTCGTTGAAGCGCAGCGACTCCAGCGCAGACTCTTTCAGCCCCTCGCCAAACACCGCGCTGCGGGCCGATAGCAGAACCACCAGCAACGGGCCCCACAGCGGCACCAGCACTATCACAGCCAACATGTGCCCGCGCACCGGCAGCAGGCCCAGCTTCATGAGCGTCCACAGCATCAGGCAAACCAGCGCATGAATCAGCAGCAAGACGGCAGCAACGACAAGCGAGATCAAGCGGCACCCCCCTCACCGTCACCGGTGTAAGAGATGTGCTGCAGCAGCTCCACGATGTCCTCGCCGTCGACGGACTCCACCGCAATCTGCTTTGCGCTCAGGCGCTCGCGGATAATGGGAAGATCGCACGCCTTTGCCTGGCGCATAAGCAGGTAGAGCACGTTGTCGTCGACCAAGCCCGCCGCGTCGCTCTCGCGGATTGCTGACCCAATTGCGCCCACCAGCTCGCCGACAGGCTCCATGCCCGGTACCACGCGAAGGAGCAAAAAACTCCCCATCTTGCTATCTGCCAGAGCCTGCTCCGCCGCGAGCTCTTGGCCAAAGGCAGCCTGCTTGAGCACGCAAGTTCCGTCAACGCAGCGTTTATCCTGCGCCACCGCCTCATAGTCAAAGGCACGGCCCAGCGCGCTTTCGACCAGCCCGCACAAGATGCAGAACAGGTTTTGATAATAGAGGGTCATTTGGTTTTCGGCCGCACTACGCACAAAGATCAACACGGCGGGTGCCCCGTCGCGCTCGATCGTGTATCCAAACATGGGAAGCCCCGGCGTCAGCTCGCGGTTCACCCACAGGTTCGAACGACCCCCGTCGCCCAAAAGAGGTGCAAGCTGCTCAAGCGTGAGCGAGCGTGCGGCATCTTCGGCAATCGCGGGACTTGCTGCCACCAGGCGTGCAAATGCCCCGCCCGAAACATGGTAGATCGCCACCGAATCGTTCTCGAGGATCTCGCCCAGAAGCTCACAGCACTTGCGATAGATGTCGCGTGGGTTGAGCACGTCGAGCTCCTGCGTCACGGCAAAGATCTTGCCAAAGCTGTCGTGGCGACCCACGATCTGGCGTCTGTACGCGCGTTTGTCCTCGATCGCGTCGTGGTAGAGCTGTGTGAGGAACGTATTGCGGTTGCGCACGAGCTCGTTTTGATCGCGCTCCGCTCTAATGGCCTCGCTGTTGCGCAGCTGCACATAGCCGCACACGGCACCCACCACAAAGTACGCAATAAACGGCAGCCAGTTGGACGGCTCGTAGAACAGGCCCTGGAAGGTATAGCCGTACTGAGTAAAGTAGCTCGCGGCCAAACCCACCGACGCCAGCAGCGCCGCAACCAGGCCAAAGTCCAAGCCATACAGCGTGCCGATCAACACCACGTAGAGCAGGCGATAATCGAGCACGTTGAGCTGGGCCGATTGTGAGAACAGATGCTCCAGCACCTCGAACAGAACCCAGGCAACGCCCGTCTCCAGGCATTTGATGGGCAGCGAGCGCATCTGGATGCGGTCCATGGCGGCACGCAGCGGGCTGATCTTTTTGATGCGTCCAGCGCCCCAGCGAGCTTGAATGGTCGAGAGATCGCGCAGCAAGTCATAGCGCTGAAACCAGCCATAGCGCACGCGAGCGACGTCGCTGGCGGGCAGGGCGTAGCCGGCAGAATCGCCATAGGCAACGGCAAGGCCGGGGAACAGCGCCTTGAGGGCGTCGCCCACCTCACCCGCCGCGTGATGGAAGGTATCGGCAACGTCGAGCGTCTCAAAGGAGGCGTCCCAGCTGTCAAAGATGCGGCGCACCAGCACCGCGAGCTCCTCGGCGCACAGCAGGGGAAAAGCCGCATCCTGCGCGCCCTGCAGAGCGACCGATCCGGTTGAGCACGCGTCGAACAGCGGCACCAAAAACGGGTCCTCCAGCGCGGCAGACGCGGTATACAGGAACGGCACGCGCAGAATCTTGGTCTGAACGCCCTCGCGAGCAGCGTAGTAGCGGCACAAGTCGTTGGCTGCGTGCGCGATAATGCCCTTGCCCGTTCGCCCCGCGGCATCGGCGGCGCCCTCGGCACCCGCGGGCCCCGCTACATACAGCAGTTGGATCCGGCGACCCGCGCACGCACGAAAGACCGAGCGCAGCGTCTCGATATCGCCCACGGTATCGGTATGCGGGGTAAGGTAATTGGATAGGCAGACCACGCGGTCGAACTCGTAGGCCTGATCCAGGTGTTGCAGAAGCTCTTTCCACGAGGCATGGGGCGATGACTCGTCGCGGCGCGTGTCCTGCGCGGCTACGACCTGCACATGGTCCCCGGGGAACGCCTTGGCACAAAAGTCATCGTCAACATATGCGGTGTTGCCAACAACCAGCACCTCCATGGCGTACTCCTCCCCTAAAAACCACTTTTGTCATAGTCAAACATGCGTATTGTACGCTGTCAACGCGAGCCAAGGCGCCTTTAAGGCTGTTTTAAGAACTTTTTTAGGGGATGTGGGGACATCGAGAGTGCTAAATGAGCACCCAATCCAGAAGTGCGGTGAAAAACCGAGATCTGTCAAACAGGCCCCTGTTTTGAGCATCCGCGACCTGCAGTTTTGTTGGCAAAAATCGGTGTGCGCTCGGCGAGTTTCGATTTTCCCCGCACTTCTCCTACGCACCGGACTCGCAATAGCGCAGTACAATCCGCCAATCGCACTAACCGGAAAGCCAATCCAGCGACTCGCCTAGCCAACCAGATACGGCCCGATTACATCGAAAATTTCGCCCACCTTAGTTGCA
>DBEWTR010000151.1:0-4863 GCA_048205775.1 Collinsella sp.
ATACTTTGACGGGGCGGTTGCTTTTTGCCCGCGGGTACCCCAGGGGGCGGCGTGCAAATTCCGGAGAATTCAGCATCCCGGAGTCCGCGAGTGTGGGAGCGGGCGCACAAAAGCGCATTGAAAGCCTGACTTTGAGCTCCGGCGCCTCGAGGACCGCTCATTTTTTGCAGAATGCGGCCCGCGGCGCCTGTCTCTCGCCCAAAATCCAGTATGCAGGCACCCCCGGCTGCTGAATACTCCCAAAAATGCACGCCGCATACTATCCCAGGCACTTGCAGCAAGAAGACGAATAGCCTCGGCCTCCCCGGTTACCGCAGGAGGTCCCAAGGCTTACCTCCCAAATCTTTCCGCAGGACGGAAGGACCCCGCCGCGCGAAGCGCGCAGCGGGGTCCTGACATGTCCGAGGACGATTTGGGAGGTAAGCCCTGGGACCTCCGATGGGAGCAGTTCCAGCCGGGGCTATTCGTCGCCGAAGCTGATGCCCAACGCCTTGGCCTCGCGTACCAGATCACTCTGGGGGTCGACATACTTGAGCTTGCCGGCGACATCCTCGAGCGGCATGTGGCACATCTTGCCGTCGCGCAGGGCAATCATGTAGCCAAACTCGCCACGCAGGCAGCCCAGCGCCGCCTCGACGCCACACTGGGTCGCAAAGATGCGGTCCTGGGCGTCGGGCTGACCGCCGCGCTGCGTGTGACCGGGGATGGCGACGCGGGTCTCGCGACCGGTCTTGGCCTCGATCTCCTTGGCGATGTCGTAGACAATCGACGGGCTCGTGCGCTCGGCGAGCTTTTTCTTGTACTCCTTCTTGGACAGCGCCGCGTCCTCCTTGGAGATGGCGCCCTCGGCGACGGCCACGATGGTAAAGCGGCTGCCGGTTTCCATGCGATGCTCGATGGTCTTGATGACCTGGTCCATGTCGTAGGGGATCTCGGGAATCAAGATGACATCCGCGCCGCCCGCGACGCCGGCGTATAGCGGGATCCAGCCAACCTTGTGGCCCATGATCTCGATAACGAACACGCGGCCGTGGCTCGAAGCGGTGGTGTGAATGTCGTCGATGCACTTGGTGGCGACGTCGATGGCGCTCGTAAAGCCAAACGTCAGCTCGGTGCCCCAGGTGTCGTTATCGATGGTCTTAGGCAGGGCGATAACGTTGAGGCCCTCTTCGCGCAGACGGTTGGCGGTCTTGGTGGAGCCGTTGCCGCCCAGCATAAACAGGCAGTCGAGCTGCAGCTTATGATAGGTGTGGACCATTGCCGGCACCTTCTCGACGCCGTCGGCCTCGGGAATATCCAGGCGCTTGAACGGCGTACGGCTCGTGCCCAGGATGGTGCCGCCACGGGTAAGGATGCCGCTAAAATCGGCGGGCGTCATGACGCGGAACCGGCTGTAGATAAGGCCCTGGTAGCCGTCCTCAAAACCATAGATCTCAATAGGCTCTTCGCTATTGGTCATAAGCGTTTTGACAATGCCGCGCATGGTGGCGTTGAGCGCCTGGCAGTCGCCGCCACTGGTAAGAAGACCGATCCTAAGCATGATGAATCCTTCCGGGCAAGTTATAACATGCGCATAAGTTTACCCCCGCACACTGTTGATACGGGGGTAAAACGTGTTAGCTCAAGCGTATAGAAATGTAAACAACGTCAGGCGAGCGTAAGGTCGACGAGCCTGGGTCCTTACAGTGCGAAGGCGTCGACGTCGCCCCAGTGGCGGCGCAGCGTAATGGCGGCGGCGGGTTCGGTATTGTCAAAGACGACCGACCATTGCGTATTGCTGGTGATGTCTTTCGGATTGGGTTCTTGCGCTGCAGCGCGTAGGGCCTTCCAAGCGACTGCCTCGTCCTGGGCACCGACATGGGCGTCAAGGACATCGGCGATTGCGATGGCGCGCTCTTTACCATGGCCCAGCTCGCCATTCTTTTGGTTGGGCAGCACTTCGTCGCCATAGCAGGCGTAGAAGTTCGTAACCTGGCGTACAGGAGTCGCTTTGAAAGCGCGGTCCGGATCGCGCGGATCCCACTCTACTACGCGCGCGTCACCGGCGGCGTCGTTGATAAAGAAGTGGTAATCGCGTCCTGCCATGGCGTGCATGTCGTAGGCGGAAAGCAGGTCGACAGCTTCTTGCGTGGTGGCGGCACGGTCGAGCACCAGACGGATGGCGAGCGAGGTATTGATGACGGGGCGTTGCGCGTCCTGGTCACAGGGCTTGGAATCCAGAGTGAGTACGGCAATGGACACGCCGCATTCGTTAACACCGTCGAGCTGGGCAAACGGGCCCATGAGTGCGGCGGCACGTCCGGCGACGGAGTCAAGCGGAGTGTTATCGCCCAGGTTGTTAAGGGCGGCAAACCCGATGGAGGCATAGCCGCCACGTGGGTGATTGCGCACCAGCAGCGCCGAGGTGTCGTCCTTAAAGTCGTAATTGCGACCGGTGCGCACGCGGCCTTCGGCATCTACGGCGACAAAAGCGCTGCAGGCAAACTGGGGCGCCTGGACATGTACCGGCACACCGGGCAGCACCTGCGCCACCACGGCATCGATGTAGGCCTGGTCGTCGCGCACGCCAGCGGCGATGATGCGATCAAGATCGTAGTCGTAGGCGATGTCGATTGCGTACAGGTCATAGCCATCCGCGTAGCCGGTCAAGCGTTTGAGCGACGCGGCGGACTTGATTTGCTTGTGATAAACGATACCGGTGGCAGCGGCAAGGCCGACGGCGACTCCCGCGACACCGCAGGCGATGGCAATGTTACGTGGCTTCATGACGACTCCTCTCGTCCTGTTAGCGTAATTGTCGCAAAAGGTGCACGGGCATGATGGCTCAACTTGGTGAGTGGCGCGGAATTAAGCACGGAATGAAGAGTGCGGCACTGGCGTGGCGGGGTATGCTGGAGGGGACCATCAACCCAGCGAAAGGGGAGAGCATGACGGATCAGGAAACGCCCGAGCGCGCGCATGTGACGGCCGACGATATCGAGGCCGCCAACGACCTTATCGACTTTATCGAGGCGTGCCCCAGCATGTTCCATACGGCGGCGACTATTATGGCCGAGCTCGACGAGGCGGGCTTTACCTACCTGCCCGAGAACGCGGCGTGGGACATCGAGCCGGGCGGGCGTTATTACACGCAGCGCAACACCTCGAGCGTTGTTGCCTTTAAGGTGGGCGAGGATCTGGCCGCGACGTGGGGCGAGGACGGCGTTGCCGGTGACTATCATTTTCAGCTCACGGCGTCGCACAGCGATTCGCCGACGTTTAAGGTCAAGGCCGTGCCTGAGCTTGACGGCGCGGGCGAGACGCTGCGCCTGAACACCGAGGCCTACGGCGGCATGATCGACTACACCTGGTTCGATCGCCCGCTGGCGCTGGCTGGACGCGTGTTGGTACGCGAAGGCGACCGTATTGAGAGCCGCCTGCTTTCCACCGAGCGCGAGGTCGCTATTATCCCGAGCCTTGCCATCCATATGAATCGTGGCGTTAATGAGGGCTTTGCGCCCAACCGCGCCGTCGACCTGTGCCCGCTCATCAGCGCTGGTGACCTTAAGCAGGGCGACTTTGATGCTCTGATCGCCGACGAGCTGGATGTTGAGCCCGAGCAAATTCTGGGCCGCGATCTGTTCCTGGTCAATCGCCAGGATGCGCGCATTTGGGGCTGGGCCGACGAGTTTATTTCGACGCCCAAGCTCGACGACCTGGCCTGCGCCTACACCTCGCTGCAGGCATTTTTGGGTGCCGAGAACGCGCACGACGTTTCGGTCTTCTGCTGCTTTGATAACGAGGAGGTTGGCTCCGAGACCAAGCAGGGCGCCATGTCGACGTTCTTGGCCGATGCACTGCGCCGCATTAACGGCTCGCTGGGCTTTGACGACGAGTCGTACCATCGTGCACTTGCCGCATCGATGCTTGTAAGTTGCGACAATGCACATGCCGTGCACCCCAACCACGCCGAGAAGTGCGATGCTCGCAATCAGGTGGTGCTTAACGGCGGCATCGTCATCAAGGAAGCCGCCAACCAGCACTACTGCACCGATGCCTTTAGCCGCGCGGTGTTCCAGGCCATCTGCGATGACGCCGACGTGCCCACGCAGGCCTTCGCCAACAAGAGCGATATGGCCGGCGGCTCCACGCTCGGTAACCTGTCCAATATGCAGGTGAGCATGCATGCCGTGGACGTGGGCCTGCCGCAGCTTGCCATGCACTCGAGCTACGAGACCGGCGGCGTGCGCGACGTGATGTACGCCATCCGCGCCCTCACCGCCTTCTACGAGCGCAACCTAACCATCAACGGCGCCGAAAGCGTGGAGCTCTAAAACCTGCCAAAAAGGGATGTTAATTTTGGCCGGTTTTATCTGGGCAAATGCCGCAATGCCAACGGCAAGACGGAACTGCTAAGGCTTGCAGATAAAGCTGGCGCCAGCGAAATGCCGCAGGTAGAGCAAAAGTCAGCGAGAGCCCGCCGTTTGAGCAACGGTGCCGTGAAATGAAAAGGCGCTGACCTTCTGGTCGCGCCTTTGAAATTGAACGGCAGATTGGCCAAACGGCGGGCTCGCAGCGTCGAGGGGTTCCGGCGTTTGGTAAAACGCCGGAACAACCTAATGCTCAATCCAGCAACGCAGGGTCTCGCCGGCTTGCAGGTGACGCAGATTCTCTGCGGCAATGTCGACCACATTGTTGAGCGTGGCGGCCAGATGGAACCAGCCCGAGATATGCGGCGTAATGAGCATGTTAGGCGCATCCCACAGTGGGCTTGTCTCAGGCAGCGGCTCGGGGTCGGTGACGTCGACCGCGGCGCCGGCGAGATGACCCGACTCCAGGGCGGCAACCAAGTCGTGGGCCACCCCAACCTCGCCCCCGCCCCCC
>DBEWTR010000156.1:0-3372 GCA_048205775.1 Collinsella sp.
TTTATCTCGATCTGTAACATCTAGAGAATTTTTTCTCCCCTATCTGTTACAAATCGAGATATTACGCAGAGACCCCAGCTTACGTCTCATTCTGTAACAGCTAGAACGGTTTTCAGCCTCTTCGTGTTACAGATCGAGATGTTATCGGCCATCCCTTGGCATTGTCTCAATCTGTAACTATAAGGAGGGTTTTCAGCCTCTTCGTGTTACAGATTGAGACAAACCGAAAACGGAATGGGCGCTGACCCAATGGCACACCACCTAAAAAGAAACGGGCCCTGTCCCATAAGGAACAGAGCCCGAAACCCTCATGGAGCCAGTGACAGGAATCGAACCTGCAACCCACTGATTACAAATCAGTTGCGCTACCGTTGCGCCACACTGGCACACTTGGCGCTTTCACGCGAAGCCAGTTAAGAATAAAGGAATTGCGGACGAGGCGCAACAGACCCTTTGACCGACCACATCTCAAAACCCTTCGTCAGAACGAATAGTTTTATCTGCTCGCCAGAACCAAAAACTATTCGTTTTGGCGAGGCCGGCCTGCAACCCACTGATTACAAACCAGTTGGTTGGTCAATCGAGAAAGCAGCCCCCATTGAAGGTCTACCTACCTCCCGCGCAGGGCCTTGAGCTTAGCCAGCGCATCGGGGCTCAGGCGGCTGCCCAGAGTCATCTTGATCTGCGGAGCTTCCTCGGCCTCGTGAACGTCGTTATCGATCTGTTTGATCTCGTCCACCAGCATGCGGCTCGAGATGCGCGTAACACCCTTGCCCATGACGACGGCCTGGATCGTGCCGTCGCTCGACACCACGGAGCACGCGCGGCCTTCCTCGCGCGCCTCGATGCAGAGCTTCTGTACCACGGTATCGGCAGAGACGCCCGTCGGCGAGAACTCGATACGCACGCCGCGGGCCGGCAGGTTGGGGCGCTCGCTGGAGATATTGCCCGCGCCGTCAAACACAATCACAGCCTCGTAGCGGCCCTGAGCAAACGCCGCCACGTCGTTGATGAGCGCGGTGCGCGCCATATCGTGAACGTCGCTGGAATACGGATCGTCGGAATGGTCGTACACGAGCTTTTCGTAGCGCGGCGTGCAATGGATCACGTTGTAACCGTCGACCACCAGCAGCTCGGGCTTATTGGAGTGCACCGTCGAGACCGGATCGGCGATGGCCTGCGCAAACGCATTGCCGCCCACGCCATAGGTCGCGGCCGAAACAATCGGCTTGGCCGAGCCCTCGCCAAAGCGCTTGGCCTTGGACTTGGCGCGGTTCTTCTTGGACATGCGCTACTCCTCCCCCATGAGCTCGCCGGCATTGCGGCGCAGCCACTCAAAGCACAGCGCAGTGGTCGCCTGGGCCACGTTGAGACTCTCGGTCATGCCGCGCTGGGGAAGCTTGGTCAAAAAGTCGCATTTCTCGAGCACCAGGCGCGAGATGCCGTCGCCCTCGGAACCCATGACAAGCGCCACGCGGCCCTCGAAGGGAGCATCCCAGCAACTGCCCTCGGCGTGCTCGGAGGCACCGCCCACCCAAAAGCCAGCGGCCTTGAGGTCATCGAGCGCACGGGCGATGTTGGGCACCTGCGCGATAGGCAGGTGCATGACGGCGCCGGCAGAGGTCTTGTAGCTGCCCACGGTCACGCCGGCAGCACGCTTATTGGCAATGACGACGCCGGCCGCGCCCACAACCTCGGCGGAGCGCACGATAGCGCCAAAGTTACCGTCGTCGGTCACGTGGTCGAGCACGATGACGAGCGCCGGACCGTCGCCCGCACGGTCGAGGATATCGGCAACATCGGCATAGGGGAAATTACCCACCTCGAGCGCAATGCCCTGGTGAGCGCCATGGCTCGACAGCGCGTCGAGCTGCGCGCGCTGCACATACTTAATGCGGACACCTGCGGCGTTGAGGTCGTCGACCAGGCGCGACAAGGCGGCATCGCGCTCCCCGCCCTCGGCAATGAGCGCGCACTTGACGGGAAAGCCGGTACGCAACGCCTCGGCGGCAGCACGGCGACCTTCGATAAACTCGCCCTTGGGAACCTGGACGTTATCGCGGCTACGCTCGCGCTGCGGGCGAGCAGCCTGTGAGCGCTCGCGCTGGCCCTTGGGAGCGGCAGCGCGGTCGTTGCGGCGAATCGGACGCGAACCAGAAGCAGCCTGCTTGCCGCTACGAGGCGTACGCTTGCGATTGTCGGCCATAAGGCGACCTCCTAAATACAACTATCAAACGAAACAAATAGACCGACCGCCCGAGGTGCGGCAGATTGCCTTGAAAGAGGAGGGCATAGACCTTGAGGTCATGCCCGACGATTGAAAGGCAAGGTGCCGTGGCTCGGGCGGTCGGGTGCTTGGGAAACCCACGGGGATTAGAGAGATTTGATACGGGTGCCGGCGGCCGTATCCTCAATGGTGAGGCCCAGGTCCTTGAGCTGGTCGCGGATGGCGTCAGCCAGATCCCAGTTCTTAGCGGCGCGGGCCTCGGCGCGGGCCTCGAGAATCTTGGCAGCGGCCTCGTCCACGTCGTCACCCGTGTAGGCAACCAAACCGGCGGCAACGCCCAGCAGACTCAGCGGCAGCTCGACCTTGGGCTCGGGAAGCTCGACGCCAAGCGTATCGAGCAGCTCGGCCAGCGTGTCAGCGGCGGCAAGCGCGGCGGCCTTGTCGGCAGCATCGCCCGCCTGCTCCAGGTACTGGTTGCACTCGGTCACAAAGCCAAAGACGGCACCCATGGCACCAGCGGTGTTAAAGTCGTCGTCCATGCACTCCTTAAAGGTGACACGAGTCTCGGCGGCCTTGGCGGCAAACGCCTCGGCGGCAGCCTCATCGGCGTCGGCCGTTGCGTGGTTCGCGGCCCAGCGCAGGTTCTCGACCGTACCGGCGATACGCGTGAGCGAGTTCTCGGCACCCTCCAAGCGTTCCCAAGAGAAGTCGAGCGGCGAGCGATAGCTCGTCTGCAGCATCAGCAGACGCAGAGCGGCAGCGGAGTGTTGCTCGAGGACCTCGGCCAGTGTAAAGAAGTTGCCGAGCGACTTGGACATCTTCTCGCCGTCTACCAGCAGCATGCCCGTGTGCATCCAAGTGTTGGAGAAGCCCTGGTGCCAGGCGCAGGTGGCCTGGGCGCACTCGTTCTCGTGATGCGGGAAGGCAAGGTCGGAGCCGCCGCCGTGGATATCGATCGGGGTACCCAGGTAGCGATGCACCATGGCGGCGCACTCGGTGTGCCAACCGGGACGGCCCTCGCCCCAGGGGCTCGGCCAGCTGGGCTCGCCGGGCTTGGCGGCCTTCCACAGGGCAAAGTCGAGCGGGTCGTTCTTGTCCTCGTTCTCCTCGATGCGCGCACCCACCATCAGGTCGTCGATGTTGCG
>DBEWTR010000161.1:0-6075 GCA_048205775.1 Collinsella sp.
CCCGGCTCACATGAATGCAGGTTATGACCGCATCGCGGGACTCACCGCGCGATGCGCGACAGGCGCCCCGCAAGAGAAACCCTAGGCGTCTTTCACCACGTCGGGACTCGTCGCACGCGATGCGCGATAGGCATCGGCCTCCTTGGAGACGCGTTCGAGCAGCTCGGATGTATCGACGCCCTCGACTTGCGCGACCGTTTCCACCGTCTGCATGGCGACCGCCCTCAGGTACGCGCACGCGCTGTCCCCCGGCTGCTCGAGGTCTATCTCCTCGCCGCCCTCCCGGGCAAAGCCGACCGCCATCACAAAGCCCATGATGCCCGAGACCAGAAAGCCCACCGCAAAGCTCGAATCTGCCTTGAGCTCTTCTCCGTCGGGGTGGACGATCTCTCTCACGCGGTCGATGATGATCGTATGGATGCCCTGCACGACCTGCTCGGCGGCACCCGCCCTCATGGTGATGACGATGCGCCGCAGCAGGCAGCGGACGTCGCGCCGGTCGAACGCCGAAAGGTCGCCCTCGCTCGAAAAATGCCAGAGGGCATCGGTGATGAGCTCGTTATCCTGCAGCAGCTGGGCTATGGCGACGGCGACGAGTTCATCGAAATCGTGAAAATAGTAGTAAAACGTTCCGCGATTGCACTGGGCGGCGCGGGTCACCTCGCCAACCGACAGCTCGAAGATGCTGTTGTTCTCGATGAGCTCCCAAAACGCCTCGATGATACGGGTGCGTGCATCGGGCGCATCGGCGTCCTTACGCGGTCTCGCCATGCGCCTCACCGCACCCCTGCGCCTTGGCGTTCATGATGAGCATCTGAAGACGGTTCTCCACGTTGGCGAAGCTCACGTCGGGATCGTAGTCGAGCGGCAGGAACTGCGCCGTGGGATACTGCTCCTTGAGCGCATGGATGAGCCCGCGCCCCACGACATGGTTGGGCAGACACCCGAACGGCTGCAGGATCACGAAGTTGCGGCAGCCGCGCTTGGCGTGCTCGAGGATCTCCGCCGGAATCAGCACGCCCTCGCCCGCATCGAACGTATGGTGCAGGATCTTATCGCTCGCGCGCACGAGCTCGGGCATGCGCGTCGGCGGCTCGTAGAGCGGGCTCGCCGCGCCCAGGCGGTCGCAACGGTCGTGCGCGAGCTCGAACAGGTTGTCCGCCGTGGCGTACCAGGCCTTTTCGGGCAGCGACAGGTCGACGTGGAACTCGCGCGACTGCGCATGCTTGTAGAAATAGGTCTTGCGGATCACGTCGGTCATGCGCGCCTCGATGACCTCGAGCCCGTTGTCCTCGAGGTAGCGCTCAATCTCGTGGTTGGCGCCGAGATGGAAATTGAGCAGGTACTCGCCCACGATGAGAACGGTCGGATGCGGGTTCAAGCGGTCGTACGGAACGGCGTCCATGATCGCAAGCGCGCGTTTGAAGCCCGTCGCCTGGCCTCTCAGCCCGGAGCGCTCCATGCCCTCGATAACCTCATCGAGCGCGCGGTCGAACGCAGCGTCCGCCGCGCCCTTCTCGAGCTCGTAGGGACGGATGCGCCTAAGCATGGCCTCGAGGGCATCGATCATGGGAAGACCGTAGGCGATCTGGATGCTCGGGCCAAGGCCGAGCTTGAAGCCCGGATGCGCATTGTGGGCATCGACGTCGTCGTTGGTGAGCACCGGGACATAGTCGTATCCCGCGTCGTCGAGCGCGCGGCGCAGCAGGGGCATGTAGTGCGTCAGGCGGCAGTCGCCGATATACTTGCCAGTCACCACGGCGACGTCGTGCGGGTCGTACTTACCGCTCTCGAGTGCCGCGAGCGCCTCGCCGATCACGATTTGCGCGGGGAAGCAGATGTCGTTGTGCACATAGCGTTTGCCCAGGCGGATGGCATCCTCGCGCCCGATATCAAGGGCCTCGGCGCGCACGCCCTGATTGCGCATCGCCGCGGTCATGAGCCTGCAGAACGCATGGGAGGTGTTGGGGACCAGCGCGATCTTGTCGTGCCGGTCGCGCTTGGTGTACTTGACCTTATACGGGTCGTCGAGCGGATGGACCGCGTGCACCCGGGCGCCCTCGGCACGCTCCTCCGCGCGACGACGGTTGACCGACTCGATAAACGAACGCACGCGAATGCCCATGGGACCGGCGACGTCGCTCTCATCGAGCTTGATCATCATCGGAACCTTGGAGCCCATCTCGCCCATCATGCGCGCGATCTCGTCGGTGAGATACGCATCGTGGCCGCAGCCGAAGCTGCCCATCTGCACGAGCTCGAGCTCGGGCGTCGACGCGACGATGACCGCGCACGACAGCATGCGCGCATGGTAGTTGTTCACGATGTCGATGCGGCTGTTGGAAAGATCGACGTTGCAGACCCCCGGCACCGCATCGGGCGTCAGCACGGGGATGCCGCGCTCAGAGAAGAGCTTGGGCAGCCCGTGGTTGACCAGCGGGTCGTTGTGGTACGGGCGCGAAGCGATCACCACCGCGTAGCCGCCGTCCTCGCGCACGTTCTCGAGCACCTGCCTGCCGCGCAGCTGCAGCTGGTTCTCAAACGTCTCCTGCGCGCGGTCCGCCTGCTCGGTCGCCTTGGCAACCAGGTCGGCATCGATATCGAAGGTCTCCTTGCACCACGCCTTGAGCTGGCGGTTTCGGTCGCCCTCGTCGTACCAGTGGAACAGCGGCGTATCGAACGGAACGCCGAAACGCTCCTCCGGGTTATCGGAATTGCGCATCACGTAGGGGTATCCCTTTACGACGGCGCACATCCACTCGCTGGTAGAGGCGGTGTTTTCGGTGGGCACCGTCGTGATGATGGGCATGAAGATGCGGTCGACGCCGGCGTCGACGAGAATGCGGATGTGCCCGTGGACGAGCTTGGCCGGGAAGCACACGGTGTCGGATGTGACGTGCGCCAGACCGCGCTCGTACATCGCCTTGGTGCTGCGTCCCGAGACGCGCACCTTAAAGCCGAGCGTGCTGAAGAACGTCGACCAGAACGGCATGGTGTCCCAGAACTCGAGCACACGGGGAATGCCGATCGTGACATCGCGCCCCCCGCAGACGGGAACCGTGGGGTACGACTCGAACAGCAGCTTCTCGCGGTCGACAAAGAGATTGGGGGCAGCCGCGGTCCGGTCGCGCCCCGTGCCGGGTGCCTGTGCCTCGCAAGCACCCTGCGGACGCAGCTCCTCCGCCGCGGGAACCTCGCGCACGAGCTCATCCCATGAGATGGCGCCGCCGCGCGGGCAGCGATTGCCCGTGACGTAAAGCGAGCCGTCGCCAAATGCCACGACCGCGCGCTGGCAGCGGTTGTTGCACCGACGGCAGGTAACGCCGCCGAACTCGCGATGCTCGAAGCGCTCCACGGCATCGAGCCCGATAAACGACGTGCCGGCGTCGCCCTTGCGGCATTCCTCGCGCGCGAGCAGGGCGATACCGATAGCGCCCATCAGCCCCGGGTGGGGCGCACGCGTGACGGGTTTGCCCAGATACTGCTCGAATGCGCGCAGCACCGCGTCGTTTCGGAACGTGCCGCCCTGGACGACGACTTTGTCGCCCAGACGGTTGAGATTTGAAACGCGAATGACCTTGGTGAACACGTTCTCGATAATCGAACGGCAGAGACCGGCCATGATGTCGCCCGGACCCTTACCGCGCCGCTGCTCGGAAACGACGCTGCTGTTCATGAACACCGTGCAGCGGCTGCCGAGAACGGCGGGGGCTTTGGATGAAAATGCCTCGGTCGCGATATCCTCAACGGCTATTCCGAGGTTTTTGGCAAAACCCTCGAGGAACGAGCCGCAGCCCGCAGAGCACGCCTCGTTGACGACGATATCGGTCAGCACGCCGTGGTTGAGCCAGATGGCCTTCATATCCTGTCCGCCGATGTCGAGCACGAAGGTCGCATCGGGAACGCATGCGCACGCGGCGCGGGCGTGCGCGACCGTCTCGACCGTATGGTAGTCGGCGTGGAACGCGCGCGCGAAAAGCTCCTCGCCGTATCCCGTGGTGCCCACGGCATCGATCGCAAGCGTGACTCCCGCTGTCTCCCAGCGGTTCTTCAAGCTGACAAGACCCTGTTGGGCGACGTCGAGCGGTCTGCCGTTATTAGACGCGTAGAACGAATCGACAAGCTCACCCGCCTCATCGACCAGGGCGAACTTGGTCGTCGTGCTCCCCGAATCGATACCGAGCGCCACACGCACCGTCTCTCCGGGCGCATACGCATCCGGACCCTTTGCCGGCGTCTCTTTGCCATGGCGTGCCGTAAAATCCGCCTGCTCGGCAGGTGTGGCAAAAAAGGGCTGGGCAAGACGTCCCTCCCCGCTTGCGGGCGCGACCGTCTCGAGCTTATCCAGCCGGACAAAAGCGTCGGGAAGGTCGATCGGTTGGGACGATGCGAACATGTCGGTCAGCGACAGGGCGGCACCGCGCGCGACCATGATCTGCGGATCGCGCGGGACGATAACCTGATCGTCCGATAGATTCAGTTGCTCCCGGAACACGCGGACCAGTGTGGGGTTGTAGGCGAGCGCACCGCCCTCGAAGATTACCGGCGGCTCGATGTCAATACCCTGGGCCAGACCGCCGATCGTTTGGCGGGCGACCGCGTGAAGCGCCGAAAGCGCCAGGTCGGTGGTAGGAATGCCCTCGTTGAGCAGCGGCTGGATATCGGTCTTTGCGTACACGCCGCAGCGGCCCGAGACCTCGTGGACGGTCGTTCCCCGGCTTGCGAGCTGCTCGAACTCGCCCGATTCGGTGCCGACCCCCATGAGCTTTGCCATCTCGTCGATAAATGCACCGGTACCGCCTGCGCACGAGCCGTTCATGCGCATGTCGGCAACCTCGATGTCTCCCTTATCGTTGGTGCGGAAGAAGATCATCTTGGCGTCTTGGCCGCCCAGCTCGATGGCGCAGCGCGTCTGCGGATAGAACCTGCTGATCGCGAGCGCGTTGGCGACCACCTCCTGAACGTACGAGGCGCCCAGCGCGGTCGCGATATCGCGCGCACCCGAGCCGGTCACCGCAACGCGAAGCGACTCATGGGGAAAGCGCTCGGCGAGCTCGCCGAGCATGGCGCGCACGCTCGCTGTCTGACACGCCCCGTGGCGGCGATATCCCCACCACGCCTCAGTCATATCCTCGTGCATCGCGTAAACTTTGGTCGTCGTCGACCCTACGTCCAGTCCTACTAGCAACGCCATAATGCTCCGTCTCTCGCATTTTTCCTGCTAGAGATATACCACTCTCCGTAATACAACAGACTGTTGTATTTAAACTCCGTATAAAAAGCGGCTGCCGAAACGCTTCAGCAGCCGCCGAATGCACCAACAGATTGTTCTGCGCGCTAGCACGTCGGGCAACGGAGCAGCACGGGCCCTCCGGTCATGCGCACCGCTCACGCCCGCGATGTCGCCGAGAGAGCTATCCACGCTTAGGGCTCCAACCAAGCAAGTCGCCCGCGCTCAGCAGATCCCTAAGCGAGCTACTCGCACTCAGGAGCCATAGCCTGCTCCAAGAGCTCGGCATGCTCCTCCTCGAAAACCGTCCCCACAGGGAAGGCGCGACGGAAGACGAAGTGGGAAATCGGACCGGCTACCAAAAGGTTCCACGGCAGCGCCATCACAAAATTATGCGGGATGTTGATCATCCAGATCGCGGGCACGGAATACAGGTTCGCAAGGATGCCGCCGGGCATGTGCGTCAGACCCTCGCAGGCACCGTACAGCGACATGATGATGACCATGGGAACGACCATGCAGGAGCTGACGGCGAGCGTCATGGCAAGTGGCGAGCTCTTGCCCGGCGTGACCAGGAATTTAAAAGCGAAACCCTTGGCAAGGGGGCTGGCAACAAACCAGTCGCAGCACATGGCAAAAATGTAGGCAACGGGGAAGCCGAGCCACGCGGCGGCAACAACCTCGCCGCTGATGGCCCCATGCTGCAGGGCAACGTTGTAGATGCTCATCCAGAGCACCATGCAAAAGCACATGATAAAGGTGAACAGCAGGCTCTCTCGTTTGTTGATAGGCATAAAGGACAAAATCCTTTCTGTGTTACGCCGCGGCACCACGCAACAAAAACG
>DBEWTR010000171.1:0-4989 GCA_048205775.1 Collinsella sp.
GCTGGATAACCTGCCAAGCAGACGAGACGTCGTAGTACAGCAGAACACCAACGGGAAGGCTCCAGCCCATCCAAAGCATCATGACCGTCATGACAACGGCCATCATACGCATGCTCTGAGCCTGCTGGCCGGTCTGGTTGCGCGACATATAGAGCTGCGGAATCAGGGTCAGGACGGCGAACAGGATCAGGCAAACCAGCGCAGGCAGTGCAACCATAAAGCCATCGGCAAAGGAAGCACTCGGCGTGGTGGTCAGGTCGGGCAGGATGTTGAAGAACGAGAACGTGCCGTCGTTAAAGTACTGCGGCAGGTTGCGCAGCAATGTAAACAGGGCGAACAGGATAGGCATCTGAATCAGCAGCGGCAGACAGCCAGCCATGGGGTTGAACTTGTTCTCGCTGTAGAACTTCTGCATCTCCTCGGCCTGACGCTGGGGATCGTCGGCATAGCGCTCCTGGATCTCGAGCATCTTGGGCTGCAGCACCTGCATGCGAGCCGTCGACTTGGTCGACTTGAGCATGAGCGGCGTCAGCAGCAGACGGATGATGACCACCAGGATGATGATGGACAGGCCCCAGTCGACCGCAAAGGTCTGGATGAGCTTGAGCAGCTCAAAAAGGATGTTAACGATCCAATCCCACATGTAAGTTTTCCTCCGATAGCGAGTGCCCGCTAAGGCACAGGGTCATAACCGCCGACGTGCAGGGGATTGCAGCGAGCGATGCGCCTCACGGCAAGCCAGCAGCCTCTCAAAACACCGTACTTCTCAATCGCCTGGATAGCGTATTGTGAGCACGTTGGGTAATAAATGCAGGCGTCAGGCAATAAGGGCGAAATAACCTGTTGATATATGCGAATAGGAGCGATGGCAACACGTCGCAAAACGTGATTGCTCATCGCTCCTCCCCGGCAACGCCGGCGCGTTTCATAAGCGAACGCAATGCCTTGTCCATCTCCTGCGGCGAGGAAACCCTCGTCTTGGGAGTCGCGAACAAGATGATGTCATAACCCGCAACGGGAAATCCACAGCTGCGGGCGGCCTCGCGCATCACACGCTTAGATCGGTTGCGCACGACAGCACAACCGAGTCGTTTAGCACCAACGAAGGCGACCCTTCCGGAGTCGCCTTCGCCAACCGATTCACATATGGTCATTCGAATCAGAGGGTGATTGAAACGACGCCCCTGACTGAACACATGCTCGAAATCTTGCCGAGACTTAATAGTCTTCATGCGAGATGCGTGTATCGCTGCTAGACAGTGAGACGCTTGCGGCCCTTGGCGCGGCGACGGGCGAGCACGGCACGACCACCCTTAGTGGCCATACGGGCACGGAAGCCATGGGTCTTGGCACGCTTACGCTTATTAGGCTGATACGTACGCTTCATCTTAAGTTCCTCCTGCTGCATTTCGAGTGTCCGCGGGGGCGCGGACGCAGATATAGACACGTGAGCTTGAAGATTGTAGGGAAATCAATGTTCAAATGTCAAGAAATCAAAGGTGAAAGGTTGCAAAGAGTACACGGTTCCCCCATAAGCACAACCGAAATTTGCGCCTCATGGCAACATTTCACGATATTTCATCGAGTTTTCAACAGGTCATGTTGGCAATGTTGAGAACTTTTCGCCCGTTTTCCAAAGTTTTCAACAGGTTTTGAAAAGTTGTCGAAAGATGAGAAACGTTGCACGGTGAGCTACTATTTGTTCGAAACCTTTTGAAAGATTGCGAGCGGCATGTCTGACGACTTTTACACCATGGTCGATTCCGGAGACCCGGCACCCGACAACGAGCACATCACCGGCGTGCGCGAAGAGCGTGCGGAAGGCGAGCAGACGACCACGCAGGCGCCAAAAGCCATGTACGCCGCGCGCATCGCCGTCTATGACGACATGCTGTCGACACCGCGGGTGATCGTCATTGATCCGCAAGATGTCCGCACGTATTTGGAAGAGACGACCAACACCGTCTACCAGTGCATGAAAGAACAAGGTGGCCATATCTCGCTCATGGTCATCCGCGAGATTGTCGAAAACTTTATCCACGCACACTTTGCCGAGCCCATCATCTCGATTCTGGACGGCGGAGACACCATCCGCTTTGCTGACCAAGGACCCGGCATCGACGACAAGGAACGCGCTTTCGACTTTGGCGTTACCAGCGCAAACAGCAAGATGAAGCGCTATATCCGTGGAACCGGAGCAGGGTTTCCCATGGTGCAGGAGTATTTGGAAAACGCCGGCGGTGCCGTATCCATCGAGGACAACATGGGCAACGGCACCGTGGTTACGGTAAGCCTGAACCCTAAACGCGTGCAGGAAATCGAGCGTGCCGGCGGACGCGGCGCTGCCGTGCGGCCCGAGACGGAGCAGCCCACATATCCCCTGCCGGGAGCTTTTGCACAGCAGCCCATGGCAACGCAGCAGATGCAGCCCCCCGTGGGACAGATGCAGCAGCCCGGAATGCTTCCTACACAAGAACCCCGGGCGGCATCGATGTCGATGCCGCCAAACATGCCAGAGGCCATGCCGCTGGCGGATCAGGATGCAGCAGCAATGCAGCAGGCGACGGGGGCACCGGGTGACCAGCAAATGGGCTATCAACCGTACCAACAGGGATATCCATATCAGCAGATGCCGCCACTGGGGTACGGCCAACCGTTCCCGCAGCAGTACCAGCAGGGATATCAGCAGCCGTACCAGCAGATGCCGCAGCAGCAGTACAACACCTGGGCCCAGCAGATGCCTCCACAGCCTTACCAACAGTGGCCTCAAAGTTTTCAACAGCAAATGCCGCCGATGCAGAGTTCTCAACAACCAGCAGCTCAAATGATGTATCCTAATGCAGCAAATCAGTATGCACAGCCACAACCGGACGTGTTCGTAAGCAATCGCGGCAACGCCGCGCTGGGCTATCTGGCGCAAAATCAAGCGTGCGGTGCGACCGATCTTGCGAGGGCGTTTGGAAACTCGGCCCCCACTTGGTCACGCACGCTCAATGACTTGGCGCAGGCCGGCTTGGTCATCAAGCATGGCCAGAAATACCATCTGACCGAACTCGGCGCCGCTCGCGTGCGAGCTCAGAGCTAAAGAACGGGAGAGACAGTGGACGAGGAAGCAAGCATCATCCTGGGGGATGCCATCGCCTTTTGCCAGCGCGACGGCCAAGATGCACGCCTCATCAACATGCTGGGGCAATCGCGCGCCATAAGCCTGACCGAAGATACGCTCACGATCGAGGCCCCCTCGCGCTTTGCCATCGCGCAGCTCAAAAAGCATCAGCCGACTATTGAGGCCTATCTGGAAGAAATCGCCTTTGCACCGATTGCTCTCGACATCGTGGCACCGCAAGGCGCCGCAGCGGAATCCGCTGCCACGACGGCGCCCGCCACGGCTCCCGCCGCTTCCCCGGCGGTGCCGGCCTCCGCAGGCGACGTACCGACGATCGAGCACCAGCACAGCGATGTTTCCCGTGAAACAATGGCACCGTTGACGAGCGCGGCGGCGACGTCAACGAACGCACCCGTCACGCACATGCCCATCGCTCACGACGCAGCGGCGGGCGCGGATTCGGGCATTGCAATCAAAAACACGCTCTCGGCCGATGATTTTCGTCGCATGATGAACCAGATGAAGGGCGGAGCGCCGACTAAGCCCACGCAAGCTGCGACCCCCACTTCACCCATGCCAGCACCGACCGTGCCGGCCGAGCAGAATACGGATGGAGCCCCGCTCGCCGCGAACTCAAAATTTACCTTTGAGAACTTTGTCTACGGCCCCGAGAACAGCCATGCCTATCGCTCGGCACTCAAGTTTGCCGCCCTCGCTGACGAGCGCGGCACGTGCACATCACTGTTCATCTACGGCAAATCGGGCCTGGGCAAGACGCACCTGCTACTTGCCATCAAAAACGAGCTCGCCGAGAAGTCGCCCGAGATCAAGGTCAAGTATGCCAACTCCCAGGCATATCTGGACGACCTGATGACCGAGTTCGACCGCCAAAAGAAGAGCAACGCCCCCATCATGCAGGCGTACCACGGCGTGGACGTGCTCATCATCGATGACATCCAAAACATCATCGGCAAGCGCGCGAGCGTGGACTACTTTTTCCAGCTCATGGACGAGTTCATCCGCAACAACAAGAAGGTCGTCATCGCGGCAGACCGCGCCCCCAAGGACCTGAGCATGGACGAGCGTCTGACCAGCCGCTTCAACGCCGGCATGCTCTGCCTGGTCGCAGAGCCCAGCTACGAGATGAAATACAAGATCTTGCAGCGCTATTACGAGAACACCATCGTCGCCGCTCCCGAGGCAGGCGACGACTCGCTGCTGGCGGCCTATGGGGGCGACGGCGGGCACCTGACCGACGAGCACTTTAAACACATGGCCGAGGTCTCGGGCACCAACATCCGCGAACTCGAGAGCTTTTGCGAGCGCTGCGCCGGCGAGGCGGGCGACCGCGAGCGCGAGGGCGGAGAACTCACCTTTGACGATATCGACGCCATCGCCAGCCAGTACTTCGACACATCGGCCAAAAAGATCAACGTCCAGACGGTTCAGTCCGTCATCGAAGAGCAGTACGGCGTGACGCACGAGGAGCTCATCGGCCCGCGTCGCAACGCCAATATCGCCAAAGCACGCCATATCGCTATCTACCTGGCCATCGAGATGTGCGAGATGACGACCACGGCGGTGGGCGCCGAATTTGGCAACCGCAACCACTCGACCGTCAGCACGAGCTACAAAAAGGTCCAGAAGATGATCCAGGAAGACCGCACCGTCACCGAAGACCTCAAGTCGTTGCGCGATAAAATTACACTGCGCTCGTAGGGAAATAGAGACACCTGTTGAAAACTTGTCGAAACCACGGGCATAAGGTGTCTAAAACCCAACCCGCGGTGATGAAAAGTTTTGCGCAGGTTTTGAACGTGGAAAACCACCCCTGTTGCACACAGGTTGCTGTCGATTCTCTTTCTGGGTCTGACCTGCGTCTT
>DBEWTR010000201.1:0-2048 GCA_048205775.1 Collinsella sp.
ACCAGTTCGAATCTGGTACGGGCTACCACGCATCTGATACCCGGCCTTCCCATGGAAGGCCGGGTTTTTTATTTTCAAACAAGCGTCTGCAATTCCCGTTTGAACCAGAGCTTTGCGTTCTGTCTATGGTCCTTGCGGGTACAATATCCAAGATATTTTGACTGTTAGAAGGAGTCTTATGACGGAGTCCTCTCAGCATACGTCTAAGCCCCAGGTCGAGGTTGAGGCCTCGGGCGGAGATGACAATAAGAGCGCACGCCGCGGCGCCATCTTTATCGGCGTCGTGCTGGTGGGTTATATCGTCTATCTGGTGGTAACCGGGCAGATGGGGCAGTTCTGGGCCGCTATGTCGAGCGTCCAGGCGTCATGGCTCGTTGTCGCGTGTCTCTGCATGTTCATGTATCTGTTCTTTGGCATTGTGGCCTATGCGATCGCTGTCTGGCTCGACCCCAATTCACCCGTCGGCATTCGCGACCTGATCTCGGTCGAGGCGAGTGGCATCTTCTTTGGCAACCTCACCCCTATGATGATGGGCTCGACTCCTGCTCAGATCTACCGCCTGACCAAAGCGGGCCAAAATGTCGGCGAGGCTGGCGCCACGCAGTTCACGCGCTTTATCGTGTACCAGTTTGGCCTCGTTGCCTGGGGCGCTATCCTACTGTTTGCTCGCATGCCCTTTTTTGCCGAGCGCTATGGCGACATGACGTTGCTGTGCGTCTTTAGCTTTGGTGGGCACTGCTGCATCTTGCTGGGCATCTTCGCCGTCGCGCTCATGCCTAAGACCGTCACGCGCGTCGCCCATTGCATCATCAATTGGCTTGAGCGCATTGGTGTCTCGGCCACTAAGATCGAGAGTTGGCGCACGTTTGTCGATGGCGAGATCTACTCCTTCTCCGAGAAGTTCAAGCTTTCGGCCGGACATTTTTCTTCCATGCTGCTCACCGTGTTTATCACCATGCTGCAGCTCGCTTTTTTCTATCTGGTTCCGTATTTCCTGATGCTTGCCTTTGGCCACCACGAGGTCGACTTTTTCTCGGTCATGGCCGCGAGCGCCTTTGTCCAGCTGTTAAGCTCTGCGGTTCCCTTGCCCGGTGGAACTGGTGGCGCTGAGGGCGGCTTTGCATTGTTCTTGGGTCATTTCTTCGGTTCGGCTTCGACCGCCGGCTATCTGCTGTGGCGTCTCATTACGTTTATTGCGCCTACCATTTTGGCTGCGCCCCTGCTGGGACTTAAGAGCGCCCACAACGAGAGCATCCATGCGCGCTGGGATCGCGTGATGCGCAAGTTCGGCCGCACGCCTCAGACGCCCTCTGCGCCCACTAAGCCGCACCCCACGAATGCTGTTACCGTTGATCCCAAGAAGCACGCTCAGAAGGCTTCTGGGACCGTAAAGCCGGCTCATAAGGCCTATGTGCGTCAGACAGGAGACGGTATTCGCGTATCTCCGTCGGCACTCAATAAGAAGAAGCACGCTAAGACGCAGTAGGGCAGTCGTGCGTTCTTCATGATGCGAGGCATATTTGTGCTGTATGGGGGATAATCCTCTTACGTAGATTATCTCTCATCTGTTGATGAATGCTCGCATATCGAAGGGACACGCCCATGGCAACCAGCAAACCGCGTCTTGATCGTCGCATCGTTCGCAGCCGTAATGCCATCCTTTCGGCTTTCGAGCGCCTGCTCATGGAAAAGCCGCTGGCAGACATTACGGTGAGTGCCAGCGCGCGCGAGGCCAATGTCGACCGCAAGACCTTTTACGTTCACTTTGGTACGGTTGACGGCCTGCTTGATGCCATTGCCGTCGATGTGGTGGAGATGATTGTCGACTCGGTCGAGAAAACGCTTGCTTCAATGGACGGCGACACCAATGAGCGCGCTCTTGGCGCGGCGGCGACCTTCTTTAAAACCGTTAACGAGGCACTGTGCAACAACTTGGTGCTCAATCGTCAGCTGATCGAGAATATTCCGCTCGATGATTTCATGGCTCGTCTTCGTGCGCCGCTCGAACATGAGATTGCCGAGCGCGATCTGCTGCCCCAAGGTCTCAA
>DBEWTR010000208.1:0-4215 GCA_048205775.1 Collinsella sp.
GAGTACGAGCCGCTCGCCGATACGTCGGCCAAGGCGCTACGCGCCCGTTCCGCCGAGGCTCGCTCCGAGGCCGACGAAACCGGCGTGGCGCCCGAGCTGCTCGCCGCCGTCGATAACGGCGAGCTTGCCTTTGTGGCGCCAGCGGACGAGTGCCTGTGCGGCACGGCGACGCTCATCGAGCAACTGGCCCAGACCAAGGGCATCCCGGTCACGCGCGTAGACATTCCCGCGCAGCTCAAGGGTGCCTTGTTCCTGGTGAGCGACGAGCACGGCGTGGTCCCCGTAACCGAGACGGACGCCGCCGAGGCCGACGCCGCCACGGTCGCCTTCTTCGCCGAAGGCTACGAAAAGCTCCGTGCCCGCCGCTAAATGATGTTTCTGGGACGGGGATTAAAAACTCATTTAATTCCCGTGCTCGTCGCGAGCGAGAGGCAAGCCTCTGCCACTCGCGAACAGTTCTGTCACTTTGGTGCCGCGTGAGGCGCGTATCTGCGGATCCGCGGTCATAATGGGGCAAGACAACCAAGAGGGGGGCGGAATCCATGGCGCTAATCTATATCGTTGAGGACGACGAGCCCATTCGTCGTGAGCTTATCGACATCCTTGCCCGCGCCGGGTTTGAAATCGAGGCCTGCGAATCGTTTGAACATGTCTCGCGCGATATTCTCGCCGCCGCGCCCGACCTGGTGCTGCTCGACCTCACGCTTCCCGTCAAGGACGGCCAGCATATCTGCCACGAGGTTCGCCGCGAATCCGAGGTTCCCATCATCGTCCTCACCTCGCGCACGACCGAGATCGACGAGGTCATGGCCATGACGCTCGGCGCGGACGACTTTGTTCCCAAGCCCTATAGCGCCCGTGTGCTCGTGGCGCGCATCAATGCCTTGCTGCGTCGCACCGCGGCGGCGGGCGAGCGCAGCACGCTCGTCCACAAGGGACTGGAGCTTGACCTCGCCCGCTCCATGGTCACCAACACGCAAACCGGCACTAGCACCGAGCTCACCAAAAACGAGCTGCGTATCCTCTCGTTGCTTCTGAGCCGTGCGGGCAAGATCGTTTCGCGCTCGGCTATCATGCAGGACCTGTGGGACTCCGACGCCTTCGTGGACGACAATACGCTCACCGTCAACATCAACCGCCTGCGCACCACGCTCGAAAAAATCGGCATCAAGGGGTATTTGACCACGCATCGCGGCCAAGGCTATTCGGTCTAGGGGCCGGCTATGTCGTTTGGCAAGTTCTTTAAAGATGCGCTGCTTCCCGTCGCCGTGTGGACCTGCGGCGTGCTGCTGAGCTGCTTTGTGCTGACGGTCGCCGGAGCACCCGTTTCTATCGTGGTCGTGGCGGTCGGCGTGTCCTTTATCTTTGGTATGCTCGGCATCGTGATCGAATACGCGCGCCGTCGTCGTTTTCTGCGCCAGCTGGAGCGTGCGGCAGAGGAGCTCGAGAGTCCCGCATGGGTGCAGGAGATGGTGCAATGCCCGACCTATGCCGAGGGCGAGCTCGAGTACGAGGTCTTGCGCCGGGTGGGCAAAGCCGCTTGCGACGAGGTTGCCGAAGGCCGGCGTCAGACCGATGACTATCGCGACTATATCGAGAGCTGGGTCCACGAGGCCAAGCTGCCCCTGGCGGCGGCTCACCTGATTTTGGAAAACCTGGACAGCAGCGAAGACGACCTGTCGCGCGTGGACGACCTGGCACGCGAACTTGCCCGCGTGGAGCGCTATATCGATCAAGCGCTGTACTACGCGCGCTCGGAAGTCGTGGAGCGCGACTACCTGATTCGCCGCTGGGACCTTAAGACCTTGGTGACGGGCGCGATTAAAGCCAATGCGCGTGAGCTCATCGCGGCACACGTGGCGCCGGTGTGCGAGAACCTCGACTTTGAGGTCTTTACCGACGAGAAGTGGCTCGAGTTTATTCTGGGCCAGCTCATTCAGAACAGCATTAAATATGCGCGTGAGGACGGCGCGAAGATCGTGTTTTCGGGCGCGTTGCTGGACGAGGGCCTGGCAAGCGAGCGCATCGAGCTTACCGTCGCGGACAACGGCTGCGGCGTGTGTGCGGCAGACCTGCCGCGCGTGTTCGAGAAGGGCTTTACCGGCGACAACGGCCGCACCACCAAGCGCGCAACGGGCATCGGCCTCTATCTGGTGGCGCGCCTGTGCTCCAAGATGGGCATCGACGTCACCGCGGCATCGGAGCCGGGCGAAGGCTTCGTCGTAACATTCGCTTTTTCAACGAACAAGTTCCAATACTTTGAGTAACGCACACGGCAAACGGCCGCCCAAACAAAACGTGCCGCCCCAAACGGGGCGGCACGCCATCTTTTATCAGCCAACTCGTTGAAGTACGGTGACGAAGGCGCAAGGCCGGGAGGGGTTATCTAAGCCGACATCCCGCAGCCGCGAAGCGGCGAGGACGTCGGCGTGATAACCCCGCAGGCCCTGCGCCGGCGGGAAGGAACCTACTTCACGACCAAGATGTCGCAGTCGGTGTTGCGCAGCAGGAACGTCGAAATCGAACCCAGCAGCGCATACTTGATCGAGGACAGGCCGCGTGCGCCGCAGAGCACCAGGTCGGGCTTAACCACGTCGAGCATCTCGTCCTTGAGCGTCTCGCGAATACGGCCGGCGCGAATCATAACCTCGACCTCGGGAATATCGGGATTGGCCTTGGCCTCTTCGAGCTGCTTGGCGATGGAGTTCTTAAATGCCTCCTCTAGGCCGTTGACCAGATCGACCGGATAGGAACCGGCGCTCTCGAGCGCCGTGGAATCGATAACGTGGCCGATGATTAGCTTGGCGCCGTTGTTCGCGGCGACCTTGATGGCGCGTGCGAGCACAAAATCCTGCTGCTCAGTACCATCGAGTGAAACAAATACCTTGGTGTAGCCCTCGTTCATGGTTTCCTCCTTGGTCTATCGCACGGGCGCGGGGCTCGTGCATCGGGCGGGCGCGGGCGCGTTGGCCGCCGAACACTTTATCTTGTTGCAGTTATACCCAAGGATTTCGGTTTGACCGCTCGCAATTCTGTGAACGGACGAGTTTTTTGGTAAGGGTAGGCGCAGACGCGCCCGAACGGTTGATAATGGGACATCGCCCGCACCGTCCGCAGAACAATATCGGCGGGTGTCTAACGAGGGGGTCCCTTTGGATATCATCGAGCTTCTAAAATCTGCCTTCATGGGCCTGGTCGAGGGCATCACCGAATGGCTGCCTGTTTCGTCGACCGGTCACATGATCTTGGTGGACGAGTTCGTCAAGATGAACGTGAGCGAGACGTTCTGGAACATGTTCCTGGTCGTGATTCAGCTCGGCGCCATTCTGGCCGTCTGCGTGCTGTTCTTCCATGAGCTCAATCCGTTCTCGCCCAGCAAGGGCAAGGAGGGCCGCCGCGACACCTGGGTGCTGTGGGGCAAGATTGTGCTTGGCTGCATTCCCGCCGCGGCAATCGGCCTGCCGCTCAACGACTGGATGGAGGAGCATTTCTACAATGCTCCCGTCGTGGCGCTGGCGCTCATTGTGTACGGTGTGCTGTTTATCGTGATCGAGAACTGGCGCGCGAGCAAGCGCGAGGAAATGGCTGTTGCCGGTTCGTTTGGTTCGCGTGCTGTGGTGTCGGGTGGACGTCCCGCCGGTGCGCACTTTGCGGCGCCCGCCGCGGCTACCGCTGAGGATGAGGACGATGACGAGAATCTGGACTTTGGCTCCATCGCCACGCTCGAGGACCTGAGCTGGAAGACTGCGCTGGGTATCGGCTGCTTCCAGGTGCTTTCGCTGGTGCCTGGTACGTCTCGCTCCGGTTCTACCATCATCGGCGGCCTGCTTTTGGGCTGCACGCGTTCGGTGGCGTCCAAGTTTACGTTCTTCCTGGCCATCCCGGTCATGTTTGGCGCGAGTGCGCTCAAGCTGGTCAAGTACTTCATCAAGGGCGGCACGTTCGGTGCCAACGAGGTCGCTATCCTGGGCGTGGGCTGCGTTGTGGCCTTTGTGGTTTCGCTCATCGCCATCAAGTGGCTCATGGGCTTCGTCCGCCGTCACGACTTCAAGTGCTTCGGTGTCTACCGCATCATCCTGGGCATCGTAGTGCTCGCATACTTCTTCGTTCTGGAGCCGATGCTCGGCCTCTAACTTAGTCGACACTGCGCGGCGGCCAGGGCGACAACTTGTCATTCAAAGGGGGTGGCATGACCAAAAGGTCTATGCCGCCCCC
>DBEWTR010000214.1:0-2329 GCA_048205775.1 Collinsella sp.
AGGGGCGACGAGTGGGAGGGCACCAACGTGACCATCCCCTACAAGCGCGCCGTCATGGAGTACCTGGACGAGCTGAGCCCGCTGGCCGAGCGCATGGGCAACGTTAACACCATTACACGCCTGCCCGACGGCCGCCTGCGCGGCGACAATACTGACTATTTCGGTTTTCAGTGCCTGGTCGAGGAGCTGGCGGTTGAGGTTACCGGCAAGAAGGTTCTCGTGCTCGGAGCCACCGGCGGCGCCGGCACCACGGCAAGTGTGGTGCTGGGAGATCTGGGCGCCATCGTTGTGCCCGTGGGCCGCACGAGCGAGGTCAACTACGGCAACATCGCGCAGCAATCCGACGCCGCCCTGCTCGTCAACTGCACGCCTGCCGGCATGTTCCCCCACTGCCCCGATGCGCCCTGCACGCTTGAAGGACTTGACGTGCTCGAGGGCGTCATCGACATCGTTTACAACCCCGCCCGCACGGGCCTGATGCTCGAGGCCGAGCGCCGCGGCATCCCCTGCATCGGCGGCCTGCTGATGCTCGTGGCCCAAGCGGCACAGGCCGTCGAGCGCTATACCGGCCAGGTCACCCCGCGCGGGCGCATCCTGGACGTAACGGAGCGCTTGTCACGCCGCGAACAGAACATCGCGCTGATTGGCATGCCGGGCTCGGGCAAGACCCGCGTGGGTGAACAGATTGCCCTGCGCACGGGTCGCGAGCACATTGACTTGGACCGCGCGCTTGAGGAACGCCTGGGGATGCCCTGCGCCGACTATATCGTCGAGCGCGGCGAGGCGGCCTTCCGCGAGCAGGAAACGGCGGCGCTGTCCGACATCTCCAAGCGCAGCGGCCTGGTGCTTTCCACCGGCGGTGGCGTGGTCACGCGAGACGAGAACTATCCGCTGCTGCACCAGAACAGCAAAATTGTGATGCTCAACCGCAAGCTCGAAGAGCTCGCCCACAAGGGCCGCCCCATCACCGCACGCGACGGCATCGATAAGCTCGCGGAACAACGTATGCCACGCTACCGCGCCTGGGCCGACCACATCATCGACTCACGCGACTGCGCCGCCAATACCGCCCAAGCCCTCCTCGACACCCTCCCACCCGCTCTCTAAAAAAACCACCACAAAGGGGACAGGCACCTTTGTGGTGGTTTCTCGACTGCAAAGGAAGCAACCATGAAAGCACTCGTCATCAACGGCCCCAACCTCAACATGCTCGGCATTCGCGAGCCGGGCATCTATGGCAGCGACAACTACGACCGCTTAGTGCAGATCTGCCAGGAAGCGGGCGCCGCACAGGGCTTCGACGAGGTCGAGGTCTTCCAGTCCAACCACGAGGGCAACATCGTCGACAAGATCCAGGAGGCCTACGGCAAGGTCGACGGCATCGTCATCAACCCGGCTGCTTACACGCATACGAGCGTGGCGATCCTCGACGCCCTCAAGGCCGTTGCCATCCCTGCCGTCGAGGTGCACATCAGCGCCGTAGAGACGCGCGAAGACTTCCGCCAGGTGAGCTATGCACGCCTAGCTTGCTTCGCCACCATCACCGGCGAGGGCCTGCAAAGCTACGCCCACGCGCTGGAGCTGCTGAAAGAGTATCTGCTACACTAATCTTTGGGGTAAATAAGCCAGTGGCGTTTATCCCGAATCATTTGTAACTGTCCAATTGACATACCAAAGGAGCATATCCATGTCCCAGTACGATTACCTAGTCGTCGGCGCCGGCCTCTCTGGCGCCGTCTTCGCCAACGCCGCCAAGCGCGCCGGCAAGTCGGTCCTAGTCATCGATCGCCGCGATCACATCGCCGGCAACATCTATACCGAGGACGTCGAGGGCATCCAGGTCCACCGCTACGGTGCGCATATCTTCCACACCTCCATGAAGGACGTCTGGGGCTACGTCAACCGCTTCGCCGAGTTCAACAACTACGTCAACTCGCCGGTAGCCAACTTCCACGGCAACATGTACAACATGCCCTTCAACATGAATACCTTCGCCAAGATGTGGCCGGGCGTCGTCACGCCGGCCGACGCCAAGGCCAAGATCGCCGAGCAGGTGGCCGCCGAGAACATCGGCGAGCCGCAGAACCTCGAGGAGCAGGCGCTGTCGCTCGTCGGCCGTGACATCTTCGAGACGCTCGTGAAGGGTTACACCGAGAAGCAGTGGGGCCGCGACTGCAAGGACCTGCCCGCCAGCATCATCAAGCGCCTCCCCTGCCGTTTTACCTACGACAACAACTACTTCAACGACCGCTACCAGGGCATCCCCATGGGCGGCTACACCAAGATGGTCGCCAACATGCTCGAGGGCGTCGAGGTGCGCTGCGGCGTG
>DBEWTR010000221.1:0-1777 GCA_048205775.1 Collinsella sp.
TGGGGCCCCGCCTACGGAATCGGAACGAAAGGTCGCCGAAGCTTTCTGACAGCATCGGCGCCTTGTGCGAACGCTAGCCTAGCACTGCTCGAGCGCCTGCTCAAGGTCGGCAATCAGATCGGCCGTGTCCTCGAGGCCGCACGACAGGCGTACCATGTCGGCAGAGATGCCGCAGGCGATGAGCTCCTCATCGTTCATCTGGCGATGGGTGGCGTTAGCAGGATGCAGGCAGCAAGTGCGGGCGTCGGCCACGTGTGTGGCGATCTGGGCGAGCTTGAGGCTCTTCATAAAGGTCTCGGCCGCCGCGCGACCACCGTTAAAGCCAAAGCTCACAACACCGCAGGTACCGTTGGGCATGTACTTCTGAGCCAGGTCATAGTACTTATCGCCCTCCAGGCCCGGATAGCTCACGAAGCGTACCTTGGGATGACTCTGCAGGAACTTGGCAACGGCCAGGCCGTTCTCACAATGACGCGGCATGCGCACATGCAGGCTCTCAAGCGAGCTGTTCAGGAAGAAGGCCGCCTGCGGGTTCTGCATGGGGCCAAGATCGCGCATGAGCTGCGCGGTGGCCTTGGTAATAAAGGCGCCCTCGCGACCGAACTTCTCAGCATACGTCACGCCGTGGTAGCTCTCGTCGGGCGTGGTGAGACCCGGGAACTTGTCCGCATGGGCCATCCAGTCAAACTGACCGTGGTCGACGATCACGCCACCCAGATAGGCCGCATGGCCATCCATGTACTTGGTGGTAGAGTGCGTGACGATGTCGGCGCCCCACTCAAAGGGACGGCACATCACGGGCGTCGGGAAGGTGTTGTCGACCATCAGCGGCACGCCGTGGTCGTGCGCGGCCTTGGCAAAGCGCTCAATATCGAGCACGGCGAGGGCGGGGTTGGCGATCGTCTCGCCAAAGACGAGCTTGGTGTTGGGCTCAAAGGCTGCCTCGAGCTCCTCGTCGGTGCAGTCAGGGGCGACGAACGTGCAGGTCACGCCCATGCGGCCCATGGTGTGGGCGAGCAGGTTGTAGGTACCGCCGTAGATGGCAGAGCTCGCGACCACGTGATCGCCGGCACCGGCCACGTTAAAGATCGCAAGGAAGTTAGCAGCCATGCCCGAGCTCGTGAGCATCGCAGCGGTGCCGCCCTCCATCTCGCAGATCTTGGCGGCAACCAGATCGCACGTGGGGTTCTGCAGACGGCTATAGAAGTAGCCCGACTCCTCCAGGTCAAACAGCTTGCCCATGTGCTCGGACGTGTCGTACTTCCACGTGGTGGACTGGTAGATGGGCACCTGACGCGGCTCTGCATCGCCCGGGCGATAGCCGCCCTGAACACATGTAGTACCGATAGTCTGCTCGCTCATATCTAGCTCCCTTGCCTGGGTTTTAGTTTTATTCGGTTCACGATACCGCTACCCCGCACCCCTCTCAACCCATCCCCAAGGTAGGTTATGGGACAAATTGATCCGGGGCATTTATCTCAAGCCTTGGGCATTTGCTCGATAGATAAAAATGAGGCATCCATGAAGCTCTCGATGATTACACGCACCGTCACGGGTACCATAGGCGGGTACACCGTGACTAAGGAGACAACGATGAAGCAAATCGATACGGCCCAGCTCGACATCACCGCCTGTCAGGCTCAGGCTGCCGAATACCATGCCCGTGGCTTCAACTGCGCCCAGGCCGTCGCCTGCACGCTCGCGCCTGCCGTCGGACTCGACCCCCAGGTCGCCTTTACCCTCACCGAGGGCTTTGGCGCCGGCATGGGCGGCATGA
>DBEWTR010000240.1:0-2827 GCA_048205775.1 Collinsella sp.
ATTGAACAACCTGTTCAAAAACACGTGCGGACACCGCGGTGTCTATACTAGAGCGCAGCAAGAGAAAGGAACCGCCTTGAGCATCACGCCCCTCGATAGCATTCGCCGCGCCATCGCCCGCCGCAACGGCATCTCCAACCCCGCTGCATCGAAAGACGGCGCCGCGAAGGCCCAGGGCGGTCGCATCGAGAACGGCCTGTTCCCCGCCTCGCACACCGCTGAGGAGCTCGTTCGCATCCAGGAGCTGAGCCAGCGCAACGCCGGTGGCCCCGACAGCAGCCAGGCCACACGTCGCCGGCGTGAACGCGATCGCAAGCCCGGCCCCGTCCGTCGCATGGTCAACGCTTGGTGGAACCGTCTGCTCGGCGCCGTCTACGGCGGCGGGTTCTCCACGCAAGAGGCTGAATACGAAGAGCACGCCACCCGCCGCGATTACCTTTGGAACACCCTCGGCACCGCCGTGTGGGGCTTGGCGTTTCCGCTGCTCACCATCGTGTCCACACAGCTCGTGGGCGCCGAAGAAGCAGGCAAATTCTCCATCGCCTTTGTCACCGGCACGCTCATCATGATCGCATGCAACTACGGCGTGCGCAATTTCCAGGTCTCGGACATCGACGAAAAGACGTCCTTCGCCTCCTACCAGCTCAATCGTTGGATCTGCGGAGCGCTCGCCCTAGGCTGCGGCCTCATGTATAGCAGCGCCCGCGGCTATGACGCGCAGATGGCGACGATCGGCCTGGGCGTCTACCTGTATAAGGTCATCGACGGCGTCGCCGACGTGTACGAAGGCCGCCTGCAGCAGGCCGACAAGCTCTACTTGGCTGGAATGAGTCAAACGCTACGCTCCGTCGGCGTCATCGCGGTCTTCAGCGTGGCGCTGTTCCTCACGCGTAGCATGCCCATCGCGGCCATGGCCATGGGCATCGCCGCGATCGCCTCGCTCGTGCTGGTCACCGCGCCGCTCGCCCTGCTCGAGACCGAAAAATCGCGCCGCGTGAGCCTGCGCGAGGTCGGTCACCTGTTTGTCCATTGCACCCCACTCTTTGGCGCGCTATTCCTGTTCAATCTTATCGAGAGCATGCCCAAGTTTGTGATGGAAGGCACGCTGGCCTACAAATATCAGCTGTACTTTAATGCCCTGTTCTTTCCGGCGCAGGCCATTTTGCTGAGCATCGGATTTGTCTATAAACCGCAGCTCTTGCGGTTGTCGAGTATTTGGGCGAACCCGCGCAAACGCCGCCGTTTTGACTTGATTATTATCGCCGTCATGGCGCTGATCGTGGCCATCGCCGGCGTGTGCGCCGTATTTATGGCCGGTCCCGGCATTCCCCTCATGAGCTATATGTACGGCCTCAACTTTGAGCGCTACCGCACATTGGCGCTGCTGATGGTCGTCGCCGGCGGCATCACCGCGGCCATCGACTTTATCTACGCCATCATCACAGTGCTGCGCCACGCTGGAGACGTCACCAAGATCTACCTGATCTGCTTTGCCGTGAGCGTGGTGCTCCCGGTGATCCTGATCAACCTGCTGGGCCTGATGGGCGCTGTGGTGAGCTACCTGGCCATCATGGCCCTACTGCTGGTGCTGCTGATTATCGAGTACCGCCACATCCGTCAACGCATAGAGAGGGACCGGAATCCGTACGGCGCCTAATTGCGGCGATGGGAGCAGCTAATTTGCGGTGGAATCACCCCGGCTGGGGTCTCGTTGCGGGCACGCAAAACTAAGTGAGTAGACTTTTACCGAATCCCCGACCACACCGACAGAGCACAAGTCTGTGACCTGCGGTTTTATTGAGGCAAATATGTTGGGTGCTCGGCATTTCCAAAAAAGCCTACTCACTTAGCCAGCGGGCAGCCAAATGATTATTTAATGCCCGTCCCAGAGAAATCAATTAGCGGGCAGAAGGGCAAAAGTGGTCAAAAAAGGCCCCGTCCAAAATTAGCTACCCCTTGCACCGATTATTCGCCCGGGTTGATGTTCGCGTAGAACTCCGCCCCATCATCGAGCCGCAGGATGCCCACACGACCGAACTCGGAGCCGGTGGCGGCAGCGCAGTCGATGTCGATGCGATCGGGCACACCGGCGGCATCCTCGCCGCCCAGGCGCACGATCTGCCCGCGTCCCGATTCCTCATCGAGCCCCGCCAGACCACCGACCTCGCAATAGCGCCCAAGCGATACCGTGGGCGTGTGGCCGCTCACCACGACCGGGCCCTTGCCCTCGGCAGAAAGCAGCCCGGTCGGCACATCCCAATAGCCGTGACGAATCCATAGCAGGTCATCGGACGACTGCACCGCGAGCATCTGCTGCAGCAGCTCGCGATCGGCATCCACCGCTCCGACGCCATCGGCACAATCGACGCCATGCTCAAGCAAAAACGCGCGCGCCGCCTTCATCTCGATTCCAGCATGTACCAGCAGATACGGGCGCTCCTCGGTCTCGACCACCGCGTAGAGCGGCAGCGCGGCCATCCATCGCACGAGTTCCTCGTATGCCTCATATTCCATGTCGTTGAGCTGCTCACGCGTCGTCCAGCCACCGTTGATATCCCAGGTCTCGGCATCGAGCGGATCCTGGCCAATGATGGCATCGAGCATGATCTGCTCGTGATTGCCCTTGAGCACGCGGGCGTTGGGCAGCGAGCGCACGAGCTTAATAACGCCGACCGGATCGGGCCCGCGATCGATCATGTCGCCCAACACGTACAGCGTGTCGTCGGACGTCAACGAAATCTTAGACAGGGCCTCGTCAAGCGCACGCACGTGCCCGTGAGCATCAGATGTCACATAGATCGCCATGGTACGCCTCTCCTTGCATTGC
>DBEWTR010000258.1:0-4655 GCA_048205775.1 Collinsella sp.
GTGACGGCCCAGCGAGTGTTATTTTGCGAGCTAGGCGCATCGAAAGCGACCTTTCGTGGTATAAACTACTTGCCGGAAGCCGCGGCTTTTAGAGTACGGCTTACGTGTACGTTTAACCTCCGTGGGCGACGGGGTGCCGCAAGGCGTAGAATATCGCCCACCTGTAGGGGCCTGCAGCGATGCGGGCCCCGCTTCGTATGAGGGTGCGTAACCGATGAAGATCGTATCCATCTCCCAGGACTTCTTCGACCTCGTCGAGGGCGACCGCGAGCTCATGCTTAAGCACAATCGCCCCTGCATCGTGGTGGTGAGACTGCGTTTCCGCGGGAAGCGCAGGGACTTCGCCGTGCCGCTGCGTTCCAACATCGCCCCTAACGTGCCCAAAGACCAGTACTTTGCGTTGCCACCCCGCCCCACGACGCGCCCCGGCTGCCGCCACGGCATCCACTACATCAAGATGTTCCCCATAGCCAAGGCCTACCAGCGCCGCTTCAGGACCGAGAGCTCGGCCTACTACGAGACGCTCCAGCGCATCATCGATGGCAACACCAAGCGCATTGTCTCCGAGTGCCAGGCGTACCTCGACCGCTACGAGCGCGAGGGAAGGCCTCGCTTTGCCGTCGACATCGACCGCATCGTGGGGCTGCTGGAGGGCGAGAAGTAGGGCACCTCGGCTCAGTCTCGAGCCATGCGGAGTCGCTCCGCATTTTTGAACGCCGCGTGTGCGTCCCAAATACTTGAGAAACAAGCTGTGAAGTGCGGTGGCGCGCCCGTGCCCGTGCATAGCCGTCACCATCAGCGTCTACGCGGCGTCGGCTTCAAGTGGAACTGGCACCGCTGCTGTATATGGTTTGCCTTGCTGCAAATGGCGATCAATGCCCACGATGCTTCTGCTTGCGCTTCAGTTTTCTCTGCTCGTAGCGCGCATCAGCCTCTTCCGCGCGGCGTCGGCTTCTTGCATGAGCTGACTCCTGCTTCATCGCTTCTCTCTGTGCTGCGAGCGCCTGCTGCGCCTTGGTGCTCATCGCGGGCCGCTTAAGGGCTTTCGCCGCCTCACGGGCGCGCCGCTTGGGGTTCTTCGCGGGCTTGTTTGTTTCAGTGGCCTTGTCGCCGAAGAACGAGAGCTTCTCCCATTCGCTTGTAACGAATCGCAGGATCTCCTCATCGGACGGCTCCGCGCCGAAGACGATGCGGGCGACGCCGTACTTTCCGCCCTCGACGTGCTCCGCCAGCCCGACCCAGAATTGACCGTCGTGATATACGGTCAGGGTGGACGACACGCTGATCTGCATGGTTGGTTCCTCCTTTATGTAGATGACCATGCAGAGAAGGGACAACCAAGGAGGCAGGTTACTGATGCGGACTCCCGCACGCCCACGACTACCCGACGGGGACTGTGTTTTCATCTCTGATGCCCGCATTGTAGCACGCGCGGATGCGCCCTTCATCGCTGCCGACATGACGTGGCTGGGATTCGTTCCTCGACACATCCTTTTGTATATTGCCTTCCCGGTTTCGAAACTTTAAATCAATTCGAGTTTCGAAACCGGGAAGGAGAGCGTATGTGAGAGGCGATATGAGCATCAACTTGATGCTTGAGGGGGAGCTCGCGTCGCTTCTGCCCATCGGGGACGTGTTCCCGAAGGTCCTCATCTCCCGCATAGGGCATGAGACCTGTACCCGGGAAGGCGTACTCGTGCTGGACCTCGCGCGGTGCTGCTCGGTGAGCAGGGGTTCTGAACACTGCGTAGGGATATAGCGCGACAGGGGGTGCAGCACCGTTTGCGCCTTGTCTAGAGAGCACGAACGAGAGATGTGGTCTGCGGACGACTGAATAGCTTCATCTGTTTTGGTTACAACGAAATGTGTGCCGCGCGCCTGCGGCATGAAGGAGGGAGATTTCTATGAATATCGTTGTATTGAGTGGTAGCCCGCGCAAGGGTGCCAATACCGACACCATGGTCGAGGCCTTTGCCGAGACCGCGCGCGAGGCCGGCCATACGGTCGAGGTCATCCGCGTTGCCGGCAAAAAGATCGCTGGTTGTCTGGGATGCCAGTACTGCTTTACCCATGAGGGCACCTGTGTGCAGAAGGATGACATGGCCGACGTGATCGAGCCGCTGAAAGACGCAGACATGGTCGTCTTTGCCTCGCCTATCTACTGGTTCGATATCACCGCGCAGGAGAAGGCCGCCATCGACCGCCTGTACGCCTTCGGTGCTACGGGCTTCCCGTTCACCAAGACGGCCCTTCTGCTCGATAGCCACAGCGAGGGCGTCTACGATGCGGCGATTGCTATGTACAAGTCAACCTGCTCGTACTGCAAGTGGAAGGACCAGGGCATTGTCACCATCAGCGGTATGACCGAGCGCGACAGCATGGCATCGTCGCCCAAGTTGGAAGAGGTGCGAGAGCTCGCTCGCAAGCTCGCCTAAGGACAAGAGGAACGCATGGCAATCGGTGTTGGTGGAAAATGCTTGCTATCCTTACCAAGAGGAATGCTGATTGCCATGCGTTGATGCTTCCGCGGACAATTCCGGCGTGCTAAAACGCCTTCTCGTTCAAGAATTCCCTGAACGCGGGAATGTCAAAGCCAACGAGACCACGCCCGCGCTCTCCAATGACGCCGTCCTCCAGGAGGCGGCGTTTGTATTGGCTTGCGTAGTTGCTGGCGACGCCCATGCGTTTGGCTATCTCCGAGACCCTGCTGGGGCCAGAATCGGGCAGCATCGCGAGCAAAAACTCAATGTCTTTATCGGAAAGCTCCCGATAGGTAGTTTCGAGAATTCGATCGCGCAGCTCCATGCGGGCAAGCAGAGAACCCTGCTGTACATCAGGTGCACTGATTTTGGGCGAGTTCTCCGAAACATCCCATGTGCGATATCCGACGAGCTGCATCATATAGGGAAATCCGTCGACGGCCTTCACGGCATCCTCGAGCGCTTCTGGCGTGATTGAGCGGCCTCCGGCCTCAACGGTTTTGCGGAATGCGTTTGCAATTTCAACGTCAGTGATTCGTCCCAACTGATGATATTGGGAACGCCTGAGGAACGAGACGGAATCGTTGCGCAGCAACGCCGATACTTTGTAGGGCAGTCCTGCCATGAGTAGGGCAACTTTTTTACCTTCGCGTACAAAGTGCTGGTAAACAGAGGCAAATTGAAGCATTTCTTCGAGATCGACGGTGACTTCATCGATGGTGATGAGAAGTCCGATGTCATGTTTTTCGAGTTGCTTAAAGATGCCATTCATTCGCGTGCGCCAGTTGCCCTGAGCCTCTTGAGCATATGTCCAATCGATACCCACTGGGCCAATTTGAACACCGTTTATGCGCGCGTGAGGCTGTGAGAGGTAGCTATCTGCGGCTTCTTTGGTTCGCTCGATAATATCTTCGAGCATGCCTGGCATGGCGGAGACATTTGCTGCGATCCAGCCGTGTTCAAGCGCCGTTTCTGAAAGGAGCGAGAGAAGCGCCGTCTTGCCCGTTCCCCTTGCGCCCGTAAAAATAGTCGACAGGTTTGGATCTCCCGGGCCGTTGATAAAGCCACGGTTGATGTCACGCAGAATATGCTCGCGACCCGCTAGAAAGGGAGGGACACTTCCGAACGTCGGGGTAAAGGGGTTCTTGCTGTACTCCATGGTAGCTCCTTTGCAAGTTTTGCTAATTTTTGCAAGTTTTGCTAACTTTTGCAAGTTTTGCTAACGGCTTAGGACGGTGCGGGAAGCCCCCGTATCGTCGACATTTCCGAGGATGACCTCCGCAGCGAGCGGGGCCCGGGGCGCGATATTGCTGCGCTCCGGGCCCCGCTGCTTTGTAAAACTATGACGGTTTGGCTGCCGTCGTCCTAGTCAAACAGGCTCGGCATGTCGTTTTCCTTCATGAGGGCACCGGCAGAGGGGAGGCTCTGCGCGGTGAACTTCTCGGCCGAGACGCCGGCGCCAAGGATCTCTTCGGTTGTGCCGACGGTGGTGACCGAGCGGCCCTTCTTGGCCGTAAAGGCCTGGACACCCTGCGTGTTGGTAGTCGTCTTGGTCTTGAGCAGCGACGTGTTGAAGTTCATCAGGCGGTAGTCGCTCGAGACCAGCGCGATGTCGCGATCTTCCTTGAGCACCTGGGCATACAGCAGCTTGCTGCCACCGTAGATGGCGTTCTTGAGGCGCTTGCGGTTGGTTTTGGTGACGTATCCAGAAAGCGCGACGCGCACCACGCGGCCGTTCTCAAAGACGAACAACACGTCGGCCTTGTAGTCCTCGGGGTCGATGACCCAGATGACACTCTCGTCGGGTTCCATCTCAAGATCGGTCGGCAGGTACGAGCCCAGCTGTGCCGACTTGGTATCCTCAAACGCCGCAACCTTGCACTTGTACACCTGGCTCTTGTTGGTAAAGACCAGCAATTCGTGGGTGTTGGAGGACGGAAACTCGATAAAGGGTTTGTCGCCGTCCTTGTACTTGAGCGTGGTCGCCTTCTTGAGCACGCGGTCTGTCATCTTCTTAAGGTAGCCATCGCGCGAGAGCATGATGGTGACCGGGTACTCCTCGACCTCGGGCTCCAAGCTTACTTCGATAACCTCATGGGGCTCAATCCTGCCCGTGCGGCGCGGCATCACGTACTTCTTGTTGACTGCGGCCAGCTCGTCGCTGATGACCTTCTT
>DBEWTR010000262.1:0-5894 GCA_048205775.1 Collinsella sp.
GAATCATAGGTTATTATCTTCCTCGTTGAACGCGCGGGTCCAACAAAGCGAACCGTGAATCAACAACATAGCATGTCGGAGTGGCGGAATTGGCAGACGCGCTAGCTTGAGGTGCTAGTGACCGCTTTTTGGTCATGCGGGTTCAAGTCCCGCCTCCGACACCATCGCATTTGAGAAGCCTCTTCGGAGGCTTTTTTGTTACCGATAGACGGTGGGGTCCACGATGGAAACGCTTGAACGCAACGAGTGGGCAGACGTTGCCCAACTAGTCGAGATCACGAGCGATGCTGTCATCATCTGCGAGCTCGACGGAACAATTCTGCATGTGAATAATCGCTTACTTGGTTTGATGTGCGAGGAACGCGCCGACGTCATCGGTGGAGATGTTAAAGACGTCCTGTACTCGTCCGCTTTTGAACGTGCGACGGAACATCGTCTGCCATTTGAAACTGATGGCTCCGAGAACGAACTGATGCTCAAGCTGAGTGACGGCTCTTTTATCCCCGTCTTGGTTCGTGCGGGCTCCGTAACGCCTCCACGCATCTTTGGGCGCCGCGCGCCACGTGTCCTGGTGGCGCTCCATAGCATCGAAGAACAGTATTCGCACGACCGTCAGCTCAAGCGTGCGTTATCGGAGCTTAGAGTGGCGAACAAGCGCCTCTCTGGCACGCTCTCGGTCATTATGAGTACCGTGGGCTCCGATGAGCTGCCCAGCCTACTTGATACCGTTTTGAACCAGCTTGTAGGAACGCTCGATGCTTCGGGTGCCGCTATCTATTTTTCTGAGAGCGGCGGTTTTAAGCTTCGCGGTGTTTCCAAGGAGCTGTACGACAGCTACCTGCCTGAGTTTTTGCCGTATGGCGCTGGCATTCCGACGTATGTTCTTCGTGAGTCGCGTGCCTGTCGCTTGTCGATTCAACAGGACCTTAAGGGTGATAAGGCCGCCTCCGGTATGTTTATGGACTTGGACAATCGTTCTAAGCACCTATTGCGCATGCAGGATATGCCTCCGTACCGCAGCGAGATCTGTCTTCCCGTTTTTTACGGTACGCAGATTCTTGGCGTGCTGGAAGTTGGTTGGAAACGCCCTCAGGCACCGCTCGCCTATGACGTTAATGTACTCGAGGTCATTTGCGATTACCTGTCTATCCAGCTGGTCGGCATGGCATCGAGCCTTCGCTCCCGTCGCACGGCCGAGCTTGGCCGCTCGCTCAATGTCTTGCGTGATGAGTTGTTTACCTTTCTAGACGATTCCGCCGCGGCTACCCAGGCGGTATCGTCCGAGATCTGCAATATGCTTAACTGCCATTTTTGCCCTGTTGAGTATGACGCCAGTCTGGATTCCTACGTCATAGATTTTGAAGGCGGCAGTCGCGTTGCTTTGCCGGACGATCCCGAGAAGCTTTTCTTTTCCACGACGGCGCCAGCGGCACGTCTGGGGGCTGGACCTGATGGCTTTGAGGCATCTGTTTTGGGAGGTACGAGTGCCGAGGACCTTAAACACGTCCGTATAACTCGCGTTGACGAATCGATGCCTATGGGAGGCTGGCTTAGGGCGCATGGTCTGCCTTGTCAAGGTCTCTACGTCGACTCCGGCATCGAGGCGGGGTGCCCGCGCTCTGAGGGTGATGGCAAGCACAGTAACGACGCGATTGTTCCTGCTTCTGTTGCGAAGAGCCCGACGACGCGCGCGCTGCTGCTTCGTGATGGTAGCCAAGAGCCGATTGATGATCTTGAATATGACTACTTGGTGCACTTGGCGCATGACTTTGAACTGATCTACGAAGGCGAATCTCAAAAGCGCGAGGAGCGCCATATCGCTCAGACCCTTCAGATCGGCATGAGAAATTCCCTGGGGGATGTTCCGGGTATCGCAACCGATTCGGTGTACCTGTCGGCCACGAACTCGGCGTTGGTCGGCGGCGATTTCTATACGCTCATCCGTCTTCCCGACGACTGCGCCGTCATGATTTTGGGCGATGTGTCTGGCAAAGGCATTGAGGCTGCATCGATGTCCGCGCTCGTCAAGACGGCCCTGACGGCATATGCCTGGGAGGGCGCTGGACCGGCCCGCATGGCACGCTCCCTTAACAGCATGCTCATGGGCTTCTCGAGGGTCGAGACGTTCGTGACGGCCTTTATCGCCAAGATTGACCTTAAAGCCGGACGCGCAACGTATTGTTCGGCGGGCCATCCTCCGACCATGGTCATCAGGCCAGAGTCGATGCCGCTGGGTGGCGGCGAGGCCCGTGGGGGAGAGGTCGAGCTGCTTGGATGCCAATCGGGCGTAATCGGTGCTTTTGAGAGCATGGTGTACGAGACAGGCGTGTTTACGTTCGCTCCTGGTGACATGCTCTTCATGTATACGGATGGAACGATTGAGGCCCGCGATCGCACCGGAGCGTTCTTTGGCGAGCAGCGCCTTCGTGACCTTCTGCTCTCTGTCTCGGGTGAGGGCGTATCGGGAATCTGCGGCAAGGTCTTGGGCGAGCTTGACCGATTTACCGAATCGGCGCTGGACGATGACATTGCATTGGTGTCCCTTGAGTTTTTACGGGGTCGTTCATAGACGACGCTGGGCGGGCTGAATCCGCACGGTTGGGGAAACGAATGCATCGAGTGGGCTTTTTTGGGGAACCATGGTCGTATGAATGAGTGGAATGACATAGCGGTTTTGACGCCACCAGGCGATATCGACATCGCCACGGTGCCTGCGCTGCGTCGGCGGTTGGATGCTTTGATTGGCCGCTGCGTGCGCCGTGTTGTCATCAACTGTCAGGCTGTTAGCTTTATCGATTCGACGGGCTTGGCATTCCTGCTTACGCGCGCTCGTGAGCTCATGAGGCGAGAAGGCCTGCTTTCGCTCGTCAATGCATCAGGTGAAGTTGTTCGCTTTTTGGAGATTGCTCGTCTTGTCGATATCCTTCATGTCGCGGGGCCGGCACGGGAGTCTATTCCCGCCATCCCGGTGGGGGAGCTGCCTCGCTGGAGTAAGAGCGTCGAGGTCCGTCAGGGTATCGAGAATCTTCCATACTACCGACATCGCATCGCTGAACTCCTTGAATCGCTTCCGTTGCGCCGTGACGAGCGCTACGATGTCGCATTGGCGTCGGGGGAGGCGCTGGGTAATGCCTATGACCATGCGGGCGGTATCGGGTGCGTCCTGACGGTTCAGGCCTATGGCGATCGCGTTGTGGTTGAGGTGCTTGATCGAGGTGCCGGCTATTCTATCGATGAAACGAGCGAACCGGTCGCATCTGAGGAGCGCGGTCGTGGCATCAAGCTTATGCGTATGCTCGTCGATAACGTGGAGGTTGCTCGTCGTACGGACGGCGCCGGCACGCGCGTACAGATGGTGAAGCTGTTTAGCGGAGCGCTGGAATCGTGTGCCTAGCCAATCGCTTTAGCGCGTTTAGCTACTAAGAACATGCGGCAGACAAGTTTTTTGAAAAAAAGTACTTGCGTCTTTTGGACAACTCGCGTAAATTAATAACCCGCAAGCGGACATGGCTCAGTTGGTAGAGCACAACCTTGCCAAGGTTGGGGTCGCGGGTTCGAGCCCCGTTGTCCGCTCCATTGCATTTCCGGACCGTTTAGGCGGTCCTTTTTCGGCGAAGTGGCCAAGTGGTAAGGCAGAGGCCTGCAAAGCCTTTACCCCCGGTTCGAATCCGGGCTTCGCCTCCAGGCAACATCCGGGCGCTCCGGCGCCCGTTTTGTTTTACATATGCGGACATGGCTCAGTTGGTAGAGCACAACCTTGCCAAGGTTGGGGTCGCGGGTTCGAGCCCCGTTGTCCGCTCCAACTATCTTACGCGGTTCTAACGAACCGCGTTTTTTGTTGACGCTGCGCGAGCCCCGGGCACCCCATCTTGCCCCTCAATCGTCGGTCGCGTACATAAAGTACGCTTCACTCCTCTTTCGCGGCAACCTGGGGCACCCGGAGCCCGCTCGCTGTCGTGGCCGGGAAAGTGGGTCTTCCGTTCTTTTCACTAATCGGTCGATTCGTCCCAGGAGGCTTGAACCCGAGAGGGGGCGATCGTTTTGGGGCGTGGCTGTGGCGTTGTTTGTCGCGAATGTCCGCTTTGGGCGTATCATCGTGGGCATCTCGCATAACCTCGTTGCAAGGGAGATACGCCCCATGGCTACAGAAAAGTCTTCTTCGCGTTCATGGATGTCCGACGCCGCGATCTATCAGATCTACCCGCGCTCGTTTAAGGATTCGACTGGTTCGGGTCTGGGCGATATCGCGGGCATTACCCAGCAGATGGACTATCTTGAGCAGCTGGGTATCGAGGCCATCTGGCTGAGCCCGTTTTACCCATCGCCTCTTGTCGATGGTGGCTATGATGTGGCGGACTACTGCGATGTCGACCCACGTCTCGGCTCGCTTGACGACTTCGATGACATGATCGCTGCGGCTCACGCGCGCGGCATCAAGGTCATCGTCGACATCGTGCCTAACCATTCATCCAACCAGCACCCCTGGTTCAAAGCCGCTCTTGCCGCCGGCCCCGGATCGCCCGAGCGCGCCCGTTATATCTTTCGCGATGGTCGCGGCGAACATGGCGAGCTGCCTCCCACCAATTGGAATGCCAACTTTGGCGGCCCCGCCTGGACGCGTGTTGCGGACGGTCAGTGGTATCTGCACATGTTTACGCCCGAGCAGCCGGACTTTGACTGGTCGTGCCCCGAGGTTCATGCGTTCTTTTGCGACGTCCTAGCGTTTTGGAGCGATCGAGGCGTCGATGGCTTTCGCATTGATGTGGCGCACGGTCTCGCCAAGGACCTCGACCGCGATGACCTCGACCGGTGGCATCTTGCCGAGGGCGATGACATGGTTGACGACGGCACCCAACCGCTGTGGGACCGCAATGAGGTCCACGAGATCTATCGCGAGTGGCGCCGCGTGTTCGACCGCTATAATCCGCCGCGCAGTGCCGTTGCCGAGGCGTGGGTGCTGCCCGAGCGCCAGTATCTCTATGCGCGTCCCAGCGAGCTTGGCCAGACATTCAACTTTGAGTTTGCCAAGGCCACTTGGACCTATGATGACATGCACACTGCAATCGAGAAGGGCTTGAAGGCAGCCGTCGAATCCGATTCCGCCTCGACCTGGGTACTCTCCAACCACGACGTGCCGCGCGTGGCGACACGCTATGCCCTGCCGCAAATCAAGGCGACGCGCTACCACCAGATTGCGCTCGACTGGCTCTTACGCGACGGGTTGTCTTATGACGAGGACCGTGAACTCGGCGAGCGCCGCGCGCGGGCGGCCCTTTTGCTTGAACTGGCGCTTCCGGGCTCGGCATACGTGTATCAGGGTGAGGAGCTCGGCCTTTTTGAGGTGGCTGACATCCCGTGGGCTGCACTCGAAGATCCTACTGCGACCAATACGCGCGGACCGAAGCGTGAGAAGGGGCGCGACGGCTGCCGTGTGCCCCTGCCGTGGGTGGCGGCGGACGATCCCGCGCAGGGCGGATCGTTTGGGTTTTCGCCGGCGGACGCCGATGCGGCGCCCCATCTGCCGCAACCTGCATGGTTTTCCGATTACGCTGCCGATAGGGAAGAAGCGGACCCGACATCGATGCTTGCGCTCTATCGTGACGCCCTCTGGCTTCGGCGCAAGCTGCGCGGTTGCGCCAACGATTTTGCGTGGCTCGATCTTGACGGGCGCACCGGTCTTGCGGATGGTGCCGAGGGCGCCGAGGGCGGCGTCATCGCCTATCGCCGCGACAACGGCTGGGCGTGTGTGACGAACTTCGGCGCAGCAGCCGTGGAGCTGCCGGCGGGCAGGGTCCTGCTCACCTCATCACCGCTTGCAGACGGCAGGCTCGCGCAGGACAGCTCTGCCTGGATCATGCTCGGTGAGATGTAGGGGTCTCTTGCGGCGAGATTGC
>DBEWTR010000269.1:0-1504 GCA_048205775.1 Collinsella sp.
CCCGCTCTTTTGTAACGGCAGTTACATCAACCGGCTACGAGATATTTCCCAAGAACGCCTTGGTGCGCTCGCTTTTGGGATGATCGAAGACCTCACTCGGCGTACCCTCTTCCACAATGACGCCGCCGTCCATAAAGACGACGCGGTCGGCGACATCGCGGGCAAAGCCCATCTCGTGCGTCACCACGATCATGGTCATGCCGTCGCGTGCCAGGTCGCGCATGACACCCAGGACGTCGCGCACGAGCTCGGGGTCGAGCGCCGAGGTGGCCTCGTCAAAGAGCATGACGTGCGGGTTCATCGACAGGGCGCGCGCGATGGCAACGCGCTGCTGCTGACCGCCCGAGAGCTGGCTCGGCATAAAGTCGATACGCTCGGCAAGACCGACCTTGGTCAGCTCCTCGACGGCAATTTTCTCGGCCTCTTCCTTGCTGCGCTTGAGCACCTTCTGCTGCGCGAGCATGACGTTCTTTTTGACTGAGAGGTGCGGGAACAAATTGAACTGCTGGAACACCATACCCAGATGCGTGCGCACCTTGTTAAGATCGACGCCCTTGGCACACACATCCACGCCCTCAACGACAATCGAGCCGCTCGTGGGATGCTCCAGGCGATTGATGCAGCGAAGCATCGTCGACTTTCCCGAGCCCGAGGGGCCCAGGACCACAACGACCTCACCCTTGTGCACGTCCAGATCGATATCACGCAGAACCACGTTATCGCCAAAAGCCTTTTGGAGGTTCTTGATGCTGACAACGACCTCGTTGGAATTCGTTTCACTCATGACAGGACCTCCTTACAGACCGGCGATATGATCGGCGGGCGTCGCGACAACCTGTCCGGCGCTCTTGGTGGGACGCTTCTTTTTGGTTTCGGCCGTCCCCAGAAGTCTCGCCTCAAGACCGCTCACCAAGCGCGCAAGCGGCAGGGTAATGACCAGATAGAACAGAGCGGCAACCACATACGGCGTGATGGAGCCCGTCGTGGCCACGATGGTGCGGGCGTTCATGACGATCTCGACGACACCCACGGCGGCAAGCAGCGACGTGTCCTTGTAGAGCAGGATAAACTCGCTGGTCAGCGTAGGCAGGACATTGCGGAACGTCTGCGGAATCATGACATAGAGCAGCGTCTGGAAGGCATTCATACCCAGCGAGCGAGCAGCCTCGTTTTGGCCCTTGGGGATCGACTGAATACCGGCACGGAAGATCTCGCACAGGTACGCAGACGAGTTCATGGCCATGACGATAACACCCAGCACATAGTCGTCCACTTTGACACCGGCCAGCGGCAAGCCAAAGAACGCAATGTAGATCTGCAAGAACGCCGGCGTGCCGCGGATGATATTCACATAGATGCCGGCAAGACAGCGCAGGATGCGCGACTTAGAGATGCGCATGAGCGACAGGGCAAAACCGAAGGGAATTGCCAGCGGAAACGCCACAAGCACGATCGAAAGCGACATGAGGAAGCCCTTGAAGACGATCGGCAGGCTCTGGACCAA
>DBEWTR010000287.1:0-2700 GCA_048205775.1 Collinsella sp.
GAGTTGCCCACGCGTCTGAGCGTATCGAGCTGCAGGCCCGAATCCACGTACATGTCGTCGAAATACACCGCGGCCTGCAGGGGCACCTCGTTGCACGCCAGTCGCTGCGAGTCGTAGATCTTGTCCCAGCTGGTGTCTTCCATCAGCAGGTCCATGGCGGGCTTGAAGGGCTTGAGCTCGGGCATCTGCTCGAACATCCACGGGAACATGGCCTCGCCGGTAAACATGAGCGGGCGCGCGAGGGTGTCGAACTCGGCGCGGTGAGCCTTCTCTTCAGCCGCGGCCCAGCCAATGGGCATAGTGTCACCGTCGGCGAATATGAACTCCTGCAGCGTCCAGTACAGCGGATTCGTGCGCGTGTTGGTGCGCTCGAAGGCGCGCATCAAAAAGTTGTCAGATACCGAGGCGTCGCAGGTCAGCGTGCCGTCGCCATCAACAAAAGCGTGATCGATAATCCAATGCATACGCTCAAAGCTCGGCTTCATGCCAAAGTCGCTGCCCATGAGCTGTAGGCGCTCGACCGTCATCGGCGAGCCGTCGGGCAGCACGGGCTTCTGTGCCTCGAGCGCATCGGCCAGGGCTGCCACGCGCTCGACGTCGGCGGGGTAGCGGTCGTAATACTGCTGCGTCTTGGCGGCCATGCGCGGGAAGGTGTGCGCGTAGACCTCGCTGGCGCTCGCCGGCACGTGGGGGATGCCGCCGCAGGTAAAGCTCGCCGCCACGCCCTCGGGGATGAGCGACAGATAACTCAACGTCAAAAAGCCGCCGTAGCTCTGGCCGAGCGTGACCCAGGGCTTGCCGCCAAAGCCCACCAGACGCAGGTACTCAAAATCGCGCACGATGGAGCTGGCGAGGTGGCGCTTGAGGAAGTCGGCCTGCGAGCGTGCGGCATCGGAGTCAGCCGCCGTCGCGCGCTCGCCCAGTGCGGCAATCGTGCGCCCGTCTACACAGCTGCTGCGCCCGGTGCCGCGCTGGTCGGGCAGGACGACGCGGAAGTGCTTGACGGCCTCCTCGATCCAGCCGTCGCTTGTGGGCGACAGCGGACGCGGGCTCTCGCCGCCGGGGCCGCCCTGCAAAAACAGGAGCAGCGGCAGATCGTCGTTGATGCGGTCGGGCGCGCAAACCACGCGGTAGAAGAGCTTGATGCTCTCGGGCGCGCCGGCGATTGGTGCCGGCATAGCGCCGCGGCGCATGGTGCTGCCGACGGCCAGGAGCATCGGCTCCAGGCCGCGCCAGTCAAGGGGGACGTCGATGCTGTGGTCCTCGACATAAAGGCCGGGGACGTGGTACGAAGTGATGAGGGCCATGTGAGTCTTCCGTTCGTTGCGGTGTTTCGGGTTGACCAATTCTACCGCCGCGGGCGAGGCCATGCGCAAATCGGCTACCATGGTTGCAAACTTCTAGGAGAAAGGGCCGCCCATGTCGGTCGATATAGCCACGTATGTCCACGATCTTGCCGTTGCCGCCAAGGCAGCGTCGGCCTCGCTTGCCACGGCGAGCGATGAGCAGCGTCAGGAGGCCGTGCGCGCCATGGCCGCAGCACTGCGCAACGGTGTCGACTCCATCGTCGCCGCTAACGAGCTCGATATGTCCGCCGCGCGCGATGCGGGCACTTCGGCCGGTCTGCTCGACCGTCTGCTGCTGACGCCTGAGCGCGTCGAGGGCATGGCCGCCGGTTTGGAGAAGCTCGCCGAGCTGCCCGATCCCGTCGGCCGCGTGCTCGACCACCGTGTGCTTGCGAGCGGTGTGGACCTGACCCGCGTGAGCGTGCCGTTGGGCCTGGTCGCCATGGTCTACGAGGCGCGCCCCAACGTGACGGCCGACGCCGCAGGCATCTGCATCCGTACCGGCAACGCCTGCATTCTACGCGGCGGCTCGCTGGCCTGTCACTCGTGTGCCATGATTGCCGAGCTGCTGGCCGATGCGCTCGAGGCCAAGGGCTTCCCGCGCGAGGCCGTGTCGATGATCGAGTCCACCGACCGCGAGGCCACCGGCGAGCTCATGAAGCTCCGCGGTATTGTCGACGTACTCATTCCGCGCGGAGGTGCAGGCCTGATCCAGCGCTGCGTGCGCGAGTCGCTTGTGCCGGTGATCGAGACGGGCACGGGCAACTGCCACATCTACGTGCATGAATCCGCCGACTTTGATAAGGCGCTCAACATTATCGTTAATGCCAAGACCCAGCGCGTAGGCGTGTGCAATGCCGCCGAGTCGCTGCTGGTCGACCGTGCTGTGGCCGATGTGTTTTTGCCCGCGGTCGTGACCGTGCTGCATGACCACGGCGTGCTCATTCACGGCGACGAGGCAACCTGCGCCGCATGCGCCGATGCCGGGCTTGCCGAGGGTGATGACTACGTTGCCGCGACTGAGGAGGACTGGGGTCGCGAGTATCTGGCGCTCGAGATGAGCGTGAAGGTCGTGGCGAGCGAGGACGAGGCCATCGCACACATCAACCGCTACGGCACGATGCACTCCGAGGCCATCGTTGCCGAGGACACGGATGCTTGCGAGCGCTTCCTGGATGCGGTCGATGCCTCGGCCGTGTACGCCAACGCCAGCACGCGCTTCACCGACGGCGGCGAGTTTGGCCTGGGCGCCGAGATCGGCATCTCGACCCAAAAACTCCACGCCCGTGGCCCCTTTGCCGCCGAGGCCCTCACCACCTACAAATACAAGCTCCGCGGCACCGGCCAGGTCCGC
>DBEWTR010000296.1:0-2650 GCA_048205775.1 Collinsella sp.
GCTGCGGGATCTGCCCTACGCTCCACGCCAAGAATGTATTGATGGGTGATCGCGCATGAGTGAGCGCCTGACCGACAACCCCTCGCTCTTTAGACTTCGTGTTCGCTATGGCAAGCGCGATCGCCTTAAGTACCTGGGCCATCTCGAAGTAATCCATACCATTGAGCGCATCGTGCGCCGTGCGGGACTTCCCTATGCCGTCACGCAGGGCTTCTCTCCGCACATGCGCGTGGGCTTTTCTTCGGCGCTACCGGTGGGTACGTCGTCGACCTGCGAGTGGTATGACCTGTTTATGACCGAGTTCGTGGCGCTCGACGAGGCGTTTGGGCGCCTGGCTGCGGCGTCTCCGGCCGATCTGGCGCACATCGAGGCGGCGTACATCGACGTGCGCACGCCGGCGTTGACGGCGCAGCTCACGCGCCTGTCGTATCGCATCGACCTGCACTTGGATCCCGAGGCGCCCGTAAGCGCCGACGAGGTGCGTCGTGCGATCGACACGCTGCGCGCGGACCATGGCATCGACTACGCGCGCGGAAAAAAGAGCAAGCGCTTGGATTTGGATCACACGCTCGTGGGCTATGAGCTCACGGCGGGGGAGCGCCCGGACCATTTGGTGCTCATGCTCGACACCCATGCCGACAACGAGGGCTCCATGCGTCCGGAAATTTTGCTTTCTGCTGCTGATGTTTTGTTGCAGGGCTTGACCCCGGGCGTGGATGCACCTATTGTTTCCACCGGTATGCAAGACCTCGTGACCATCTGCTCCTACGATGTCGAGCGTCAGAATCAAGCATGCGAGGACGACGAGGGCCGACTCGTCAGCCCCATACCTGTGCGAACTTGTGGATTTGCTCCACATACTCGTTGACGGGGTTATTTTCGCCTGCTACTATATTCGGCTGTTGCACTAACTGATGCATGAAGGGCAAGTAAACATGTACGCAATCGTTAACACGGGCGGCAAGCAGTACAAGGTCGCCACCGACGATGTCATCACCGTCGAGAAGATCGAGGGCAATGAGGGCGACAAGGTCACCCTGCCGGTTATCTTCCTCAACGATGGTAAGAAGATCGTCACCGATCCCGACAAGCTGGCCAAGGCCAAGGTTACCGCTCAGATCGTTGAGCAGTTCAAGGGCGAGAAGCAGCTGGTCTTCAAGTTCCACAAGCGTAAGCGCTATCGTCGTCTGAAGGGTCACCGTCAGCAGCTCACCAAGCTGAAGATCGTGAAGGTCCAGGCTACCTCCCGCGCCAAGAAGGCTGTCAAGGCAGAGGCTGAGGCTGTTGCCGAGGCTCCCGTCGCCGAGTAGATTACACTCGTAACGAAAGAGTAGGTATACACAATGGCACACAAAAAAGGACTCGGTTCCTCCCGTAATGGCCGTGACTCCCGCGGTCAGCGCCTTGGCACGAAGCGCTATGCCGGCCAGACGGTAACCACGGGCACGATTCTCGTCCGTCAGCACGGCACGCACATCCACCCGGGTGAGAACGTTGGCCGTGGTAAGGACGACACGCTGTTCGCGCTGGTCGACGGTACCGTTGAGTTCCACAAGGGTATCAAGCACAGGGTCAGCGTACGCCCGCTCGCGAACGCGTAATTCACCCTTCATAGAGCACATATGTGGGAGGCACTTGAGTTTTAGGATTCAAGGGTCTCCCTCTTTTTTGTAGGAGGCGATTCTGTTGTCACAGTTCACCGATATCAGCCGCATTAACGTGTGCGGCGGCGACGGCGGAGCCGGATGCATGTCGTTTAGGCGCGAGGCATTTGTCCCCAAGGGCGGCCCCGATGGCGGCGACGGCGGTCGTGGCGGCAATGTCGTCATCCAGGCCGATGCTCAGCTGTCTTCGCTGATCGATTACCGCTTTAAGCATCACTTCCGCGCCGAGCGCGGCACGCACGGGCAGGGTGCCCGTCGTAACGGTAAGAGCGGCGAGGACCTGATTCTCAAGGTCCCTATGGGTACCGTGGTACGCGAGCTCGACCCCGAGACGCAGACCCCGATGTTCGAGATCGCCGACCTCGTGCACGATGGCGAGCGCGTAGTCGTGGCGCCCGGCGGTGCCGGCGGCCTGGGCAACACGCACTTTGTGACGTCGGTGCGCCGTGCGCCCGCGTTCGCTCAGCTGGGCGAACCGGCCGAGGAGCACTGGATTGAGCTCGAGATGAAGCTTATGGCCGATGCCGCGCTCGTGGGCTTTCCCTCGGTGGGTAAGTCATCGCTCATCGCGCGCATGAGTGCCGCCCGTCCCAAGATCGCCGACTACCCGTTTACCACGCTCGTGCCGAACCTCGGCATGGTGCGTGCCGGCGAATATTCTTACGTCGTTGCCGACGTCCCCGGTCTCATCGAGGGCGCGAGCGAGGGCAAGGGCCTGGGTCACCAGTTCCTGCGCCACATTGAGCGTACGGCCCTAATCATGCATGTCGTCGACATGACGGGTGGTTTTGAGGATCGCGATCCGGTCGAGGACTATCGCATCATCAACCGCGAGCTCGAGCAGTATGGCGCCGAGCTTTCGGAGCGTCCGCAGATTGTCGTTGCCAACAAGTGCGACGCGCCGGGCACGGCCGATAAGATTGCCGACCTCAAGCGCGCAGCGCTCGACGATGGCCATATGTTCTTTGCCGTGTCTGCCGTGACGG
>DBEWTR010000299.1:0-5086 GCA_048205775.1 Collinsella sp.
GCATCGTCCACCATCCTCGCCAAGGATCGAACGCTTTCCTGCGACACCCGCCAAACGGGACTCAACAACAACGCACTTGTGATCGGCCCCTCGGGAGCCGGCAAGACCCGAAACGTCCTCAAGCCCAACCTGCTGCAAATGAACGCAAGCTACATCGTGCTCGACACCAAAGGCACGCTCTGTCGCGAAGTGGGACCCGTGCTGGCAGCCCACGGTTACCGCGTGCAATGTCTCAACTTCGCCGACCTCAACACCGTCCCGGCCCTTGCGCCCGGCATCGAGCGCTGCGGCTACAACCCCCTGAGGCACATTCGCCGCAAGGCGGACGGCAGGCCCAACCAGCAGGACATCCTCTCGGTGGCAAAGGCCATCTGCCCCATCGAGGACAACAACCAGCCTTTTTGGGATCATGCGGCGGCAAACCTGCTGTCGTGTCTTATCGCCTACGTCACCGAACAGCTGCCCGCCGACGAGCAGACGATCAGCTCGGTCATCAAGCTGATCGAGCACCTGCAGGACGGTGCCACGGGTCGATTGTTTGACGACCTGATCACGACCGACCCCCAAAGCTATGCCCTCTCGCTATGGCGGCGCTACGCCATTACGCAAAATGCCGAGCGCATGCACGCGAGCATCGTCGGCATCCTTGCCGAAAAGGTCATGTGTCTGGGATTCGACGGTGCGGCACAGCTCTATCGTGAGTGCCATCAGGTGGACTTCGCTTCCATGGGACACACCCCCTGCGCCCTGTTTGTAACCGTGAGCGATATTGACCGCAATCTCGATCCGCTGACCGGCCTCTTTATTTCGCAGGCGTTTATGGGCCTCATTCGTGAGGCCGATAGGCAGCCCGACGGCAGCCTGCCCGTGCCCGTGCGCTTTATGCTCGATGACTTCGCAAATCTGCAGATCCCCCAGATCGACAACGTGCTCTCGATTATCCGAAGCCGCAACATCTGGGCAACGCTGCTGCTGCAGTCGACCAACCAGCTCGATGCGCTCTATGGCGAGGCACGCGCACGCTCTATCATGGGCAACTGCGACACGCATCTGGTGCTGGCGTTCCAGGATCCCGAGAGTGCCCGGGTGTTTTCCGACCGCGCCAACGCGCTGCCCAGCACGCTCATGGCGACGCCGATCGATCGCTCGTGGCTCTTTGTGCGCGGCCACACTCCCGAACAGGTCGAGCGCTTTAGGCTCGAAGACCATCCGCTCTACGGGGAGCTGCCCGAGGCGCAGCGAGGCCATGCGGAGGCCGAGCTCTAGACGCAGGGCCCTCGCAGCACGCGACGCTCCGGCGAAGATCCTTAAAGGCCGTGCGCCCCGGGGCCACGGCAAAGCAAAGGGGCCCGCATCCGATGGGATACGGGCCCCTGGCTATAAGGCACGATGCGTTAACAGCAGCGACTACTTGCGGTGCGCGCGATAGAACTCGATGAGCGCCTGGGTCGAAGCGTCCTGCTCGGCCTTGGCGGCGTCGTCGTGGAAGGCCGGGGTAATCTGCTTGGCAAGCTGCTTGCCCAGCTCAACGCCCCACTGGTCGTAGGAGTCGATGCCCCAGACCGTGCCCTCGACAAACGTGATGTGCTCGTACAGGGCGATGAGCTCACCGAGTGCGAACGGGGTCAGCGTGTCGCCAAAGATCGAGGTCGTCGGACGGTTGCCCTCAAAGCAGCGGGCCGGGACGATCTGCTCGGGCGTGCCCTCGGCGCGCACCTCATCGGCCGTCTTGCCAAAGGCGAGCGCCTTGGTCTGGGCCAGGAAGTTGCCCAGGAACAGCTCGTGGACATCCTGGCCGCTGTCGGTTGCGGGGTTGGCAGTGTTGGCGAAAGCGATAAAGTCGGCCGGGACCACCACGGTGCCCTGGTGCAGCAGCTGGTAGAAGGCGTGCTGACCGTTGGTGCCGGGCTCGCCCCAGAAGATCTCACCGGTATCGGAGGTCACGGCGCTGCCGTCCCAGCGGACATGCTTGCCGTTCGACTCCATGGTGAGCTGCTGCAGGTAGGCCGGGAAACGGTGCAGGTACTGGCAGTACGGCAGCACGGCGTGGCTCTTGGAACCGAAGAAGTTGACGTACCAGACGTTGAGCAGGCCCATCAGCGCGACGGCATTATTCTCGAGCGGCGTGTTGCAGAAGTACTCGTCGATGGCGTGGAAGCCCTCGAGGAACTGCTGGAAGCGCTCGGGGCCGAGCACGACGATCAGCGACAGGCCCACGGCGGAGTCGACGGAGTAGCGGCCGCCGACCCAGCTCCAGAAACCGAAGGCGTTGGCCGGGTCGATACCGAAAGCCTCGACCTTCTCGAGCGCGGTGGAAACGGCGACGAAGTGCTTTGCCACGGCCTCGGCGTTCTGCTCATCGGAGCCGTCGATGGCGCCCTGAGCCTTGAGCTGCTCGAGCATCCAGGTCTTGACCTCGCGAGCGTTGGTGAGGGTCTCGAGCGTGGTGAAGGTCTTGGAGACGATGATCACGAGCGTGGTCTCGGGATCCAAGCCCTTGAGCTTCTCGGCCTGGTCGTTGGGGTCGATGTTGGAGATGTAGCGGCAGTCGATACCGGCGTCGGCATAGGGACGCAGAGCCTCGTAAGCCATGACCGGGCCCAGATCGGAGCCGCCGATGCCGATGGACACCAGGTGCTCGATCTTCTTGCCGGTAACGCCCTTCCACTCACCGGAGCGCACGCGCTCGGCGAAGGCATACATGCGATCGAGGACCTCGTGCACGTCGGCGACGACGTCCTGGCCGTCGACGATGAGCTGGCCCTTCTCGCTTGCCGGGCGGCGCAGCGCGGTGTGCAGGACGGCGCGGTCCTCGGTGGTGTTGATGTGCTCGCCGGAGAACATGGCGTCGCGGCGCTCCTCGAGCTTCACCTCACGGGCAAGATCGCACAGCAGCTTGACGGTCTCATCGGTCACCAGGTTCTTCGACAGATCGAAGTGCAGGTCACCGGCGTCAAAGCTCAGCTTGTTCACGCGCTCGGCATCGGCAGCGAACCAGGCCTTGAGGTCGATACCATCGGCCTCGAGCTTCTCCTGATGAGCCTCGAGCGCCTTCCAAGCGGCAGTCGACGTAGCATCGATAGGTGCGGCAACAGTTGCCATAGAGTCCTCCTCAGCATACGGGCGCACGCCTCCATGCGCCCGGACATTCAGATGCCACTATTCTAGCGCAGGTCAAGACTACAATCAGTGAGCGTTGCCAATCGGCCCCCAAACGGCAACCGATCAAAAAGGGACAGGCTTATTTTGGCAGGTCAAACGCTTTACCTACCAAAAATAACCCATCCCTTTATGGCAGATATTAGGCGAGCATCATGCTAAAGATACGCGCGACGGCATGCTCGTCGAGCGGAAGATAGCCTCCCACGGTGCCGGCGCGGCCGCCGGCATAGCATGTCTCGTGGGCAAGGGACGAAATGTCCTCGAGCTTGCCGCCCACCGCCTCGAGCGTCACCGGCATACCGAGCGAAGCGAAGAATGTGCGCTGGGCCTCCACGCCGGCGCGGGCGGCCACCATATCGTCCTCCTCGCCGACACCCCACACGCGACGTGCGAGCTGGGCCAAGCGCGGCACCGCGGCGACCTCAACATCCAGGTAGTACGTGAGCACCGCCGGCATCACCACGGCAAGGCCCGCGCCGTGCGCCACACCGTAGCGCGACGACAGGGCATATTCGATATCATGGCTCGCGTCGCGACACTGGGCGCCAACACGGTAAAACCGTGCGTGGCCTTAAGCGCCGACGATGCTCCAATTTCACAGGCAATGGCTACCGCCAGCTGCACATATGGCATATTGCCCTCCTACGCCGCGGCGCACACGCTGTCGAGCAACTCGCGCAAGGGAGAGCCAATGCCGTCCAAGAGCTCGGGCGCGATAATGGCAAAGACGGGCACTTCGCCCCTGCCCACAACGGCGGGCACCTTTCCCTCCGAGACAATGCAGCCATAGGGAACAAAACCGTCCTCGCCGGAATCGAGCACCGCCATACGACGGGCGACCTCGCGCGCAAAGCCGGCCGTATCGGCATCCCCAATCGCCAGCACAAAATCGATGCTCTCGTCGACGGCCAAGGCAACGGCCTCATCGACCAGCTCGTCTCCCCCGTCACCCTCGACCGAGCCGCAGCGGAACAGCGTGCGCTCCAGCAATGCTCGATCAAGCGAACCAAGCGCCGCCGCAACGAGCTCGTCGCGCGTATGCTTGTCGCCGCCCAGCACAACTAACGCCTTGGTGCCACCATAGTGGGCAACCAGGCGTCCGCACCAGCGCGCCACATCGCCGTCCGCGACAAGACGCGTCGGCATACCAAACCCATAGTTGACCATCTTCTCCACAACCCTTCCGTGCCTTGAGGTGAAGCAAATCGTTAGGGTCATGCTACGAAGAGAGCTTTTCCGTGCTGTTTCGCGCTCTTTAGGGCTGCGTTAAAACCGGTTTCATTCGAGTCCCCGCAGGTGGCTATAGACCCCAAAACCCCAGACCCCAACGTACAAACAGGACAAGCCAGGCAAACGCCAGGCAAAACCCACCCAAAACATCGGAGGCATAATGTACGCCCAGATATACTCGGCTTACGCCCACGGCAAGGATAAGGAACACAAGGCCCGCCTCGACGACGAGGCTCGGCAGAAACCCACACGTGCCACCCTGCATCGACCAAATTAAATACCCATAGAACGCCATGGCGGCCATCGAATGGCCCGAGGGAAAACTCAGCCCCGGCGCCTCGACAAGCCGGAACCCCTCGGGGCGAGACCGGCGCACCAGCGCCTTGAGCAGCTGGTCGATGGCGCTGACGACGCCGACATTAACGGCAGCCCAGACAACCTGAGGCCGACAGGGCGCCCAAAGAAATGCCGCGACGAGCACGCCGACGATAAAGGGTGCACTCGCAAGGTTCGAAACGGCCCTCATAACGACGGTCAGCGCCGGCGATCGAAGATGCTCAACAAACAGCGAGTAACCTAACTCGTCGATTCTCATGGCCTGGCCCTTGCGCACCTTAATCAGCAGACAAGCAAAGGCCGCAAGGCACAGCACGGCCAGCACCAAAAGCGCTCGATCACCCATATCGACGGTCAT
>DBEWTR010000172.1:0-3150 GCA_048205775.1 Collinsella sp.
GACCGATTGCAAGCGGTCGGCGGGGCCATTGTGGCTCTTGACAGCGGATTGGGTCATATGAGCGAAAGCCCGCCAGAGCGAGCAAGGTGCCTTGAAACGAGGCGGCATTGACCTTCTGGTCATGCCGCCGAAGTTGAAAGGCAGATTGCCGCTCTGGCGGGCTTGCAGCGTCAACTGGTTACGGCGTTTGGCAAAACGCCGTAACCCCCTAGTACATCTTTGCGCCGGCGGGGATGGAGGCGTCGAGCTGGATCAGGTTGAGGCGCTCCTCGCCCTCCTCCTCGTGGATGGCACTGATGAGCATGCCGCAGCTGGGAATGCCCATCATCTTGCGCGGAGGCAGGTTGGTGATGGCGAGCAAGGTCTTGCCAACCAGGTCCTCGGGCTCGTAATAAGCGTGAATACCGGAGAGGATGGTGCGGTCGGTGCCGGTGCCGTCGTCGAGCGTAAAGTTCAGCAGCTTCTTGGACTTCTTGACGGCCTCGCATGCCTTGACCTTCACAGCGCGGAAGTCGCTCTTGGAGAAGGTATCAAAGTCGACGAACTCCTCAAACAGCGGCTCAACGGCGATCTTGGAGTAATCGAGCGTGGGCTTAAGCGACTTAACGAACGGGCTCGCGGCGTTGCCGGCCTCGGCAGCCTTGGCGGCAGCGGCACCGGACTGGAAACCCTTCTCGGGCTTCATGTGCGGGAACAGCAGCACGTCGCGGATAGAAGCCTGGTTGGTGAGCAGCATGACCACGCGGTCGATACCAATGCCAATGCCGCCCGCGGGAGGCATACCGTACTCGAGGGCGCGCACGTAGTCCTCGTCGTACTCCATGGCCTCGTCGTCACCGCCGGCCTTCTCGGCCATCTGGGCGGCAAAGCGCTCGGCCTGGTCGACCGGGTCGTTGAGCTCGGAGAACGCGTTGGCGTACTCGTGACCGGCAATAACCAGCTCAAAGCGGTGCGTCAGGCGCGGGTCGTCCTCAAAACGCTTGGCAAGCGGGCTGACCTCGATGGGGTAATCGCACACGAACGTCGGGTTGACGATGGTGTCCTCGCCCAGCTCATCGTAAATCTCGGCGATGATCTTGCCAGCAGTCCACTCGGGCTTGATCTCCAGGCCCTTCTCGCGCGCGGCGGCAGCAAGCTCCTCGACCGGCGTGTCGATGGTGACCTGCTTGCCGAGCACGTCGGAGACGATGTCGGTCATGGGACGGCTGGCCCACTCACCAGAAAGGTCGATGGTCTGGCCCTGGTACTCGATGACCTCGGGGTTGCCGATGGCCTTGTTGGCAGCCTTGATGACACCTTGGGCGAGTGCCTTCATGCCCTCGAGGTCGGAGAAGGCACGGTAGGCCTCCATCGTGGTGAACTCGGGGTTGTGGGTAAGGTCCATGCCCTCGTTACGGAAGATGCGGCCGATCTCGAACACGCGCTCAAAACCACCGACGATGCAGCGCTTGAGGTGCAGCTCGGTGGCAATACGCAGGTAGCACTCCTGATCGAGCGCGTTGAAGTGGGTAATGAACGGCTTGGCAGTAGCGCCGCCCTGGATGGTCTGCAGAATGGGGGTCTCGACCTCCATGTAGCCGTCGGACTCCATAAAGCGGCGGAAAGTGGAGAGAATCTGCGAGCGCTTGCGGAAGGTCTCGCGAACATCGTCGTTGGCAATCAGGTCGACATAGCGCTGACGATAGCGGGTCTCCTTGTCGGAGAGGCCATGGAACTTCTCGGGCAGCGGGCGAACGGCCTTGGAGAGCAGCGTCGCGCTCTTGGGGGCGACGGAAAGCTGGCCGCGCTTGGTGCGCACGACCACGCCGGTCACGCCCAGGATGTCGCCCAGGTCGAGGGCCTTGAGCGTATTCCAGGCAGCCTCGTCCATGTCGTTGATGCGGCAGAACAGCTGAATCTCGGCAGTCGCATCGCGCACGACGATGAACATGATCTTGCCCTGGCCGCGCTTGGCGACCACGCGGCCGCCGATCTTCACAACGTCCTCGGTGTCCACGCCATCGGCGAGATCGGCATACTTAGCCTCAATGTCGACGACATAGTCCTCGATCTCGGAGTGCTCGGGATAGGGGTTCTGGCCCGCCTCGAACAGGGCCACGCGCTTGGCCAGGCGCGTGGCGCGCTCATCGTTGAGCGTCGATGCCTGCTCGGCGGCGTTCTGGTTCTCTGCCATAGTTAGCTCCTCAAACTAAAACGCTCCCCAGGATTCGGTCCCAGGGAGCGAAAACATACCTTTACGCGGGACCGTGGTCTAGCGTGCGATCTTTGCGATGGTGTAGACGCGGGTCTTGCCCGAAGGCGTAACGACCTCGACGGAGTCGCCCTCGCCGTGACCGATGATGGCGTGGCCGACCGGAGACTCGTTGGAGATCTTGTGCTCGAGCGAGTTGGTCTCGGTGGTACCGACGAGCGTGACCTCCATGACCTCACCGTTGGGATCAATCAGTGAAACGGTGGAACCGATGGAGACGGTCAGATCGCCCGTGGTGGCAGCAACCTGAGCGTTGGCGAGAATGGCCTGGATCTCGGCAATACGAGCGGCGTTCTGGGCCTGCTTGTCCTTAGCGGCGTCATACTCGGAGTTCTCCGAAAGGTCGCCAAACGCGCGGGCTTCCTTGATGTCCTCGACGATCTCCTTGGCGTAATCGCCCTCACGCCAAGCGAGCTCCTCGACGAGCTTCTGGCGGCCCTCAGCGGTCAGTACGATCTGGCTTGCGTCCATACGGATATCTCCCCAACTATGATGTAACGATCAACTGTCAACAAAACGAAAAAGACCGGCTAGCCTGCGGGCAAGCCGGTCAGGTGCTCACCCCAAAGGGATGGGACTACTCTGCGTCCGCGTCGCTGTCCTCTGCCTGCTTTTTCTTGGCAGCAGCGAGCTTGGCCTCGAGCTCTGCGATCTCCTTGTCCTCCTTGGACTCCTCGACCACAACGTCCTCGGCCTGCTTGGTTTCGCCCTTATCGTCGCCCTCCATACCCTCGCGGATATTCTTGACGGTAGAGCCGAGAGACTTGCCGAGCTTCGGCAGGTTCTTAGGCCCGAAGATGATCAAGACAACGACGAGAATAATGATGAGCTCAGGAGCCCTCAGTCCAAACATGTAGACCTCCACAATACAGCGAGACAAGCTCGAATGAGTATACCGC
>DBEWTR010000303.1:0-2732 GCA_048205775.1 Collinsella sp.
GTGTAGGTGGGCACACCTACCACGCGATCCCGCGATAACGCCGTTAAACAGGTTGTCCCTACCTGACTCTTTGATTCCATGCCTGACCATATTGCCGTTCACCCGTTCGCCTCAACAGTCGCCAGCAATGCAACGCTATAATGATGCAAACGCATTTGTATTGCATTTCGAGCGATGGGAGCGCAGATGCCCGACAGCTACAAGGAGCTCATCAAGAGCAATCCCAACGAGACCGAGATCAGGAGCTTCCTGGTGAACGGCGACCAAGTCTCCGTGACCCTGCGCATTCCCGACACCTTGCGCGACGCGGCGAAGGAGGAGGCGGCCCTGCGGGGCATGAGTTTCTCCGCCTTCGTGCGCACGTGTATGATCGAAGAGCTCGCGAAGAAGGGGGCATAAACTCATGCAGCCTGACTTCTTCGACAACAGGGCGAAGATCGTCAAGGACGACCTCGTCGCCAACATAGCCGCCGGCGATCGCGTGGCGATAGCCGCTTCGGTTTTCTCCATGTACGCCTACCAGGAACTCGCCAGCCAGCTTGAATGCATCGACGAACTGCGCTTCGTCTTCACCTCGCAGACGTTCACCAAGCAGCGCCCAGCGCGCGAGAAGCGCGAGTTCTACATCCCGCGCCTTTCCCGCGAGCAGGGCCTTTGCGGCACCGACTTCGAGATCAAGCTGCGCAACGAGCTCACGCAGAAGGCCGTCGCGACCGAGTGTGCCGACTGGATCCGCCGCAAGGCGCGCTTCCGCTCCTTCGAGGGCGAGGGGCGCATGAGCGGCTTCATGGATATCGATAAGACGGACGACAACGTGGCCTACATGCCCTTCGACGGCTTCACCACGCGCAAGCTCGGCTGCGACAACCCCGCGGACGCCCCCGACGTGACCATGCGCTTGGACGCCTCCCAATCCCGTGCCCTGCTCCAGCAGTTCGATTCCGCTTGGAACTCCGGCGAGCTTCACGACGTGACCGATGCCGTTATCGACGGCGTGACGGCAATGTATCAGGAGAACGCGCCCGAGCTCATCTACTACATGGCGCTCTGCCGCATATTCAGCGAGTTCTTGGACGACGTCTCCGAGGACGTGCTGCCCAACGAGGGGCTGGGCTTCCGCGACAGCCTTATCTGGAACAAGCTCTACGACTTCCAGAAGGACGCGGCGCTCGCCATCATCAACAAGCTCGAGACCTACAACGGCTGCATCCTGGCAGACTCGGTCGGCCTGGGCAAGACGTTCACCGCGCTCGCCGTGATTAAGTACTACGAGAGCCGCAACAAGGACGTGCTCGTGCTGTGCCCCAAGAAGCTGCGCGACAACTGGATCACCTACAACTCGAACGTCGTGAACAACCCCATCGCGGGCGACCGCCTGCAGTACGACGTGCTCTACCACACCGACCTCTCGCGCACGCGCGGCACGTCGGAGACGGGCCTGCCGCTCGACCGCCTGAACTGGGGCGCGTACGGGCTCGTTGTCATCGACGAGAGCCACAACTTCCGAAACGGCGGCGACTCGGCGTCGGAAGACAGGATGAACCGCTACCAGCTGCTCATGGAGAAGGTCATCAAGCAGGGCGTGAAGACCAAGGTGCTCATGCTCTCCGCCACGCCCGTGAACAACCGCTTCCGCGACCTGCGCAACCAGCTCGCCCTGGCGTACTGGGGCGACCCCACCGGCTGGTCTGAGAAGCTGCGCCTTGAGAACGACATCGAGACGGTTTTCCGCAACGCGCAGACCGTCTACGCCCGCTGGTCGAAGCTGCCCGCCGAGCGGCGGACGACGCACGCCCTCACCGACATGCTCGACTACGACTTCTTCGAGGTGCTCGACCAGGTGACCGTGGCGCGCAGCCGCAAGCACATCCAGCGCTACTACGACATGAGCGCCATCGGGCCCTTCCCGAAGCGCCTGCCGCCGATATCGAAGCGCCCCAAGCTCTCGACGCTGGCGAACGCGATCAACTACCGCGAGATATACGAAGAGCTCGATTCCCTCGTGCTTGCCGTGTACATGCCTAGCGCCTACGTGCAGCCCAGCAAGATGGCCAAGTATGTTGAGAAGGGCGGTGGCGGAAACCTCACGCTCGGCGGGCGAGAGACGGGCGTTCGCCGCCTCATGACGGTAAACCTCCTCAAGCGCCTGGAGAGCTCGGTGTGCTCGTTCCGCCTGACGCTTGAGCGCGTGCTGGCGGCGATGAACGCCGCCCTCGAGACCATAGACGACTACCGCAGCGGTCTAGCGACTGGGGCCAGTGTGGCCGACGGCGACCTGCCGGGCGGGTTCGACTTCGATCCCGACGACGAGAGCGGCTTCGAGGTGGGCGGCGCCACGAAGATCCTCATCGAGGATATGGACTGGATGAGCTGGGAGCGCGATATCAAGGCGGACGTGGACGTCATTGAGGTCCTCATTGCCATGGTCCGTGACATCGACCCTGCCCACGATGCCAAGCTCATCGAACTGTGCGAGCAGATTCGCGAGAAGGTAAAGAGCCCCATCAACCCGGGCAACCGCAAGGTGCTCGTGTTCACCGCGTTCTCGGACACCGCCGACTACCTCTACGAGAACGTGTCTGCCTTCGCGAAGCGCGAGCTCGGCCTCGAGTGCGCCAAGGTCACGGGCGACGGCTGCGCCTGCACGATAAAGGCCGTGCCCCCGCATATGCAGGAGGTGCTCGCCTGCTTCTCGCCCGTGTCCAAGGAGCGAGACGTGGTGGCTCCGCAGC
>DBEWTR010000307.1:0-4428 GCA_048205775.1 Collinsella sp.
GGCTTTTGAAGCGTCGGTAGGTTACGGCGTTCTACGAACGCCGTAACCTACAGCGCATCAGCGCAGCGCTTGCAGATATGTGCATGGCCGTTGTACTCGGCGACTGTGGTGCGGTAGTTCCAGCAACGGTCGCAGCACTCGCCCTCGGCAGCATCAATGCAGACGGAAAGCTCTTCGCCCTGGGTCAGCTCAACATCGGAGACGATGTAGAACTCGGCCAGGTCGACCGCTTTGTCACCAGTCAGCAGCGCGTACATCTCGGCGGGAACGACCGCCTTGACGCGAACCTGCTGGCTCTTGGTGAAGGTGCCGGCAGAACGGGCATCCTCAAGGGCCTTGGTCACGGCGCTACGGAGCTCAAGAGAAGCCTCGAGCACGCCCTCGAACTCATTGGCCTCGTCGACCGTGATGGGCGACTTGTACCAATCGAGCAGCGCGGCGTACTTCTGGTGATCGACGCAGCCAGCGGGCGCATATGCCATGGCCTCGTCAACCGTGTAGGACAGGATCGGCTGCAGGTCGCGCATGAGCATCGAAAAGAGCTCGGCCAGCACGGTCTGGGCGCTGCGGCGCTCGAGCGAGCCGGGCTTGTCGCAGTACAGACGGTCCTTCAGGGCGTCGAGGTACACGTTGGAGAGCTCGGTAACCACGAAGTCGTAGAGCGCACGGTAGGCGCGCGGGAACTCGTAGCTGGCGTAGGCGTCGTCGACCTCGGCCTGGACCTGAGTCAGGCGGGCAACCATGAGCTTGTCGAGCGGCAGCAGGTCGGCAAAGGCGACGCCGTCGGTCTCGGGCTCAAACTGACCCTCGAGCTCGGAGAGCAGGAAGCGCAGCGTGTTGCGGAAACGACGGTAGGCATCGGACGTACGAGCGAGAATCTCATGGTCGATGGAGACGTCGGAGCTGGTGTCGACGGAGGCAACCCACAGACGGATGATGTCAGCGCCCATCTCGTCGCAGACCTTGTTGGGGTCGATGACGTTGCCGAGCGACTTGGACATCTTGCGGCCCTGGCCATCGAGCGTGAAGCCCTGCGAGACGACCGCCTTGTACGGAGCATGGCCGTTGGCACCCACCGAGGTGAGCAGCGAGCTCTGGAACCAACCGCGATGCTGGTCGGAGCCCTCGAGATACACGTCAGCCGGGTACTCAAGCTCGGGTCGATACTCGCAGACGGCCTTCCAGGACACGCCGGAGTCCCACCACACGTCGAGAATGTCCTTATCAGCCTTGAGGTGATGGCCGCCACACTTGGGGCAAACGCAAGCCTCGCCCAGGTAACTCTCGGGAGCGTCGGTGAACCAGGCGTCGGAGCCCTTCTCGTGGAAGAGCTTGATGACGGCGTCGAGCGTGGCGTCGTTCATGAGCTTCTCGCCGCAGTCGGCACAGGTGTAGCTGGGGATAGGCACGCCCCAGTTGCGCTGACGGCTGATGCACCAGTCGGGACGCTGCTCAACCATGGCGCCGATGCGGTTGGCGGCGTGAGCCGGATACCACTTGACGTTCTCGCGAACCTCCTTGCCAGCCTGCTCGCGCAAACCGGTCTTGTCCATCGAGACAAACCACTGGTCGGTAGCACGGAAGAGCACCGGGTGCTTGCAGCGCCAGCAGTGCGGATAGCTGTGCGTGATCTTCTTCTCGAGGACCAGGGTGCCGCGCTCGCGCAGGAACTCGATGATGTGCGGGTTGGCCTCATCGGTATCCATACCGCTGAAGGGGCCACCGGTGCCAAACTCCTCACCGGTGTAGAACTTGCCGTCGTCATCGACCGGCATGCAGATGTCGGTGATGCCCTCCTTGAGGCAGGCAAAATAGTCGTCGACGCCGTGGCCGGGCGAGTTGTGGACGATACCGGTACCGTCATCGACACCGACGTAATCGGCCAGCAGCGCCACGCCCTCAACGCCGTCAAAGATCGGCTGCTTGTAGTGGATATGATGGAAGGTCTCGGCGGGAACCACGTAGGGCTTGCCGTCGACCATGACCGGGGTGTACTCCCAGCCAAACTCCTCGCAGCACTTGGGAGCCAGGTCCTCGAGCATGACCTCGGCACGCCCATCGTGCTCAACGGCAACATAGGCGGCGCCGGGCTTGAGGGAAACTGCCTGGTCAGAGGGGATGGTCCACGGCGTGGTCGTCCAGATGATGAAGTCAACCGGGCCGTCGAAGTTCTCGAGGCCGGCGGGCCTGGAGGTCATCTCGAAGCGCACGAAGATGGACGGGCTCGTCTCGTCGGAGTACTCAATCTCGGCCTCGGCGAGTGCGGTGTGGCAGTGCTTGCACCAGTGGACGGGCTTATGACCACGATAGATCATGCCCTTGTCGAACATGGCCTTGAAGACCTCGATGTCGGCGGCGTCATGCTGGTGATAGAGCGTCAGATACGGGTTGTCCCAGTCGCCGAGCACGCCCAGGCGACGGAAGCCGGCCTTCTGCAGCTCGATGTTCTCGACAGCGAACTTGTTGCAAAGCTCGCGGATCTTAGCCGTGGAGGTCTGGTTGAACTTCTCGGTGCCGAGCTTCTCCTCGACCTTATGCTCGATCGGCTGGCCATGGCAGTCCCAACCAGGAACATAGGGAACCTCATAGCCCTGCATCATCCAGTAACGGTTGATCATGTCCTTGGAGATCTTGTTCATGGCGTGGCCGATGTGGATCGGGCCGTTGGCGTACGGAGGGCCGTCGTGCAGCACGAACTTCTTGTGACCCTCGTTCTTCTTCAGAACCTGCTCGTAGACCTTGTTGTCCTGCCAGTCCTTGAGTCGCTTGGGCTCGGACTTGGAAAGACCGGCACGCATGGGAAAACCGGTCTTGGGCAGATTCATCGTCTGCTTGTACTCGTTTGCCACGGTACCCCTTTCATGTCGTGGGCGCGCACGCCCGTTGGGCACCAAAAAAGCGCCCGTCCCTACAAGCTGGGACGAAGCGCCACAAAACGGACTGTACGCCCGCAAAAGCTCTTCGTTTAACCACCCAGCTTAGATGCCCTCGCCCGCGTATTCGCGCGCTCGCATCCGTTACTCGGCTGGCCTGTATCGACGACCATCTCGGCGATATCTACTAAGACGAGCCTGTGCGACGCGTCCGTTGGGACCGCAGCTCCGGGGTGATTTTCATCGGTCGCATGCACGGGTTCTCAGCGCTCCCCGCTCTCTGTAACATGCGGACGGCCGACTACTCGTCCCCATCAACGCTTATGCGGAGTATGCTAGCACGTTCCGCGCCGGCGAAAAACCCTCAACACTGGTTTTATACGTTCGAAATTTCTCGCGGCTGTGGACCTTCTCTAGGAGCAAAATACCTGAAAGCACTTTATCGAAAGAAAGAAGGTTGCCATGCGCACGATTGGAATGAGTGATTATACCGTTGGCGAGGATTGCTTTACCGAGCTGCCCGCCGCACTGGCCGAGTACGGAGCGACCAAGGTCGCCATCATCGGCGGCAAGCGAGCCCTGGCTGCGGCGCTGCCGGGAATCGAGGCGGCACTTGAAGGTACCGATGTCGAGGTCCTGGAGACGCGCGTCTATGGCACCAACAGTACGCGTGCCAATATCGCCAAGGTCGTGAACTCCCCTGCCTGCCAGGAAGCTGACGTGCTTATCGCATGCGGCGGCGGCAAGGCGCTCGACACCGTCAAGACCGCAGCCATCGAGCTCAAGAAGATCGTCTTTACGGTGCCGACGATTTGCTCTAACTGTTCCGCCGCGACCGCCATTGCCGTTGTCTACAACGACGATGGCTCGCTCGAGGGCTATTCGTACCCCAACCGCCCTGCGCACATCTTCATCAACCCCAAGATAATCGCCGAGGCTCCGGCGGAGTACTTCTGGGCCGGCGTAGGCGATGCCCTATCCAAGCAGCCCGAGGTCGAGTACGCCACGAGCGCCGGCAACCTGGAGCACACCGCTGGACTTGGCCTGGCACTCGCCCATACCTGCTCCGAGCCGCTGTTTACCTATGGCGTCCAGGGTCTAGAGGACGTGCGCCAGGACCTGTCGAGCGAGGCCGTCAAGCAGATCGCGCTCGACATCGTGGTCAACACGGGCTACGTCTCCAACCTGACCAACCAAAACGATTACTACTACAACTCGAGCGTGGCACATGCGTTCTACAACGCCACGTGCAGCATTCCGCGTGAGGGCACCTACCTGCACGGCGAGGTCGTGAGCCTGGGCGTGCTGGTCCTGTTTGCCTATACGGGCGACACCGAGAACCTTGAACGCTACGCTGCCTTTAACAAGCAGATGGGCCTGCCCGTGACGCTTGAGCAGGTCGGGCTTTCCGAGGCCGATATCCCTGCTCTGTGCGAGTACGCACACGCCACCAACGAATGGAAGCAGGGAAACCCCGAGCCCTTCACCGACGAGAAGTTCGCCGCCGCCATCAAGGCCGCCAACGCCTACGGCCACACCCTCTAGGTCTAGCCCA
>DBEWTR010000311.1:0-2868 GCA_048205775.1 Collinsella sp.
CCCGCGCAGCGTCGAGCAGTTACGCGGTTCGTAGAACCGCGTAACTAACAAATGAGCATCGCGTCGCCAAAGCTGAAGAAGCGGTAGCGCTCCTCGATGGCAGCGGCGTAGGCATCCATGATCTGGTCGCGGGTGGCAAGCGCGCTCACGAGCATCATGAGCGTGGAGCGCGGCACATGGAAGTTCGTGATCAGCGCGTCGACCACGTGATAGGTCGAGCCGGGCATGAGGTAAAGCTGAGTCGTGGCGTTCTCGCGCACCACGATGTCACCGCGGCCAAGCGTATCGGCCCCGTCCTCGCGGCCTTCAAAATAGCGCGCCGTCACGGCCGGATCGGACACCGGCGCGTCCGTGTCAAACGCGCTCTCGAGCGAGCGCACCGCGGTAGTGCCGACGGCGATCACACGATGACCCTCGGCCTTGGCCTTATGCACGGCGTCGACAACCTCCTGCGACACGTGGTAGCGCTCGGTGTGCATGACGTGCTGCGTGGGGTCGTCCTCCTCCACCAAGCGGAAGGTATCGATGCCCACCTCGAGCTCGACGGCGGCAAACTTGGCACCCTTGGCCTCGATAGCGGCCATGAGCTCAGGAGTAAAATGCAGGCCCGCCGTGGGAGCGGCAGCCGAGTGCTCCTCCTTCATGGCGTACACGGTCTGATATTTCTCGGGATCGCCCTCGTAATCGGTAATGTAGGGCGGCAGCGGCACGTGACCGGCAGCATGGATGGCCTCGTCAAGCGTGCGCGGCTCGCCGGCGGCATTGCAACCGGCCGGCTCAAAACGCACCAGGCGGCCGCCGCGACTATCGGTGACAAAGTCGACGACCTCGGCCGTCAGCACCACGGGAGCCCCCTCGGGCGCATGAGCGCCACCGGCGCGATACTCAATCTGAGCACCGGGCTTCAGGCGCTTACCCGGCTTGACCAAGCACTCCCAAACATGGCCCAGCGGGTCAACATCCTCGCGGCGCTTGAGCAGCAACGTCTCGACCACGCCGCCCGAGCCCGTCTTGCGACCGATAAGACGGGCCGGCATCACGCGCGTCTGGTTGATGACGAGCACGTCGCCCGGCTCGATATAGTCGATGATGTCACGGAAGATGCGGTGCTCGACGGTGCCGCCATGCCCTAACGGCGTTCCTGTCTCGGAGCCTTTGCGATCAACCACCAGCAGGCGGCAGGAGTCGCGCGGCTCGGCAGGCGCCTGGGCGATCAGTTCCTCAGGAAGGTTGTAGTCAAAATCATCGGTACGCATCTTTGCCTCTTTCACAAAGCGCGTCAGTCGAAAAAATCGACTGACGCGCGCATCATTCTCCCCTGTATCCTATCAGCTTGTTGAGAGAAATATAGTATGGCAAACAGATTTGCGACTGTTTTCTCAACGCCCCGCTACTTAAGCGTTGCGTACATCACCGCCTTAATCGTATGCATGCGATTCTCCGCTTCTTGGAAAACACGAGATTTATCGGACTCAAAAACCTCGTCCGTGACTTCCATTTCGGTGACTCCAAACTTCTCAGCAATTTCGGCACCAACAGTAGTATTAGTATCGTGGAAGCTCGGAAGGCAGTGGAGGAAAATCGCCTCGGGCTTTGCCGTAGACATCACCTCAGCGGTCACACGATACGGCGACATGAGCTTAATGCGGCTTTCCCACAGCTCTGCGGGCTGACCCATGCCAACCCAAACATCCGTGTAAATTACATCGGCATCACGAGCGCCTTCCTCAATATCCTCTGTAATGGTAATCGTCGATCCATGCTCGGCCGCAATACGACTACATTCTGCAAGGAGTTCAGGGTCATAGGATGTAGCCCCCTCCGAATTTCCCCCGATTGGGCCGCAAGAACAGTAGTTAATGCCGAGCTTAGCGCAAATGACCATGAGCGAATCGGCGACGTTTCCGGCCGCCTTACCAAAAAATGTAAGTTTCCTGCCCTTAATCTCTCCAAACTCTTCACGCATGGTCAGAATATCGGCAAGCACTTGAGTCGGGTGAAATTCAGTAGTCAGCCCATTCCAAACGGGAACCCCAGCTTTTGCAGCAAGCTCCTCAACCTTCGTCTGCTCAAAGCCGCGGTATTCAATTCCGTCATACATGCGGCCAAGGACGCGAGCCGTGTCCTCAATCGACTCCTTTTTGCCCATCTGGGACGAGCCCGGATCCAAATAAGTTACACCCATGCCAAGGTCAAGTGCACCAACTTCGAAGGCGCAACGAGTACGCGTGGAAGTCTTCTCAAATAGCAAAACAATATTCTTACCTTCAAGGTATTTATGCGGAACACCGGCACGCTTCATGCTTTTGAAGTTAGCAGAAAGCTCAAGCAGATACTCAATCTCTTCCGTCGTGTAATCAAGCAGCTTCAGAAAACTGCGCCCAGCGATGTTAACACCCATATTCGCCATCTCCTATCACAGTGGATTTGCAACTAAATATCTTCGCGCCAGAAGGGCATGCTCATGCAGCGCGGGCCGCCACGACCGCGGGACAGCTCCTCGGAGGGAACGACCAAAAGTTCCAAACCGTTCTTGTAGAGCTCATCATTTGTGACAACATTGCGCTCGTAAACACAGACTTTACCAGGAGCAACGGCAAGAGTGTTCGACCCGTCGTTCCACTGCTCGCGAGATGCCTCAACCATATCGCCGGCACCGCACTCAATAAGCTGCACCTTCTCCACGCCAGTAGCCATTTCAAGAATATGTTCAAGCGTGTCATCAATCTCTTGAACAGCGACCATTCCCTCAGAGTCACCACGAGTCAGACGATAAACACGAAGGGTCTCAAAAATACCGGGATAAACTGTGAACTTATCGAAATCCACCATGGTGCAAACGGTGTCAAGATGCATGTAAGCATAGCC
>DBEWTR010000313.1:0-3990 GCA_048205775.1 Collinsella sp.
TTTTCTGTCGAACTTCAGCACCATGTTGAATTTTCTAACTGTCTACCTTGAGTTCGTCGGATTCTCGATGGTAGCGATTTCTAGCATGATGATTGCATACCAAGTGAGTAAGTTCATTCTTGAGGTTCCTACTGGTTATATTGCTGACAGGTTTGGACGAAAGGTGAGCGGCCTCGTTGGCATTGTGGGGATGCTTGGGTACTACGCCGCCCTGCTTCTCGTCCGTTCTCCTCCGCTTTTAATCGGTGTGTTCGCTCTCAAAGGTTTTGTCGTTGCATGTCTGAGCGGATCCATAGAAGCGATTTACATTGACAGCGTCTCTCAGGACCAGCTCGTAAGACTTAATGTCGTTGAGCGATTTGTTTTCTATGCCTCTTATGCCATCTCCGCTTGCGTGGGCGGTTTCATTTCGTCTGTCGGTGCATATCTCATTGGTCTTTCGGCAGATATCATCGCAATGGTGTTGACGTTGGTTGTTGTTGTCTGCATTCCTGAGATGCGAAGAGAGGGCACTGCGGCGACACCTGAACGTGGAATTAGCCCGAAGATGATCGGTGCCGCTATTGCGTGTAATGGTATTCTTCGTTCGGCGTTCATCATGGACTGTTCTCAGGCATTTGCTTTTGTCGCCCTGGAAGACTTTTTCTCACTGCTGCTTGCGGGCCGCGGAATGAATGCCGTCGCTTCGGGTGTGATCATTGCGGTCCAGCTCCTTGCCTCGGCCTCCATGGGGCTTATTGTGCCCAGTGTGATTGCTCATGTCGACAAGAGCCGTTTTGCGCGTATTTGCGGCATCGTGCGCCTTTCCCTGACTGCTCTATTTTTGATTCCTTTTACTCCGATCTATTTGCTGCCCGTGTTCTATGTGTTGCAGACGGTCGCCTACTCGTTATTTGCTCCAATTAAATACTCAATTTTTCAAAATGCCGCCGATTCTTCGATGCGCTGTTCACTGATTTCGGTTCAAAGTCAGATGGTGGCGGTGGGTGCCATCCTTTTCTATCTGTTCAATGCTGCGTTGGGCAGCATCGCGGACATTCGAGTCATATTGCTTGTCGCGCTCGGGATTTCTTCTTTGGTGTATATCCCCGCGCTATTTCGTCTTACAAGTCAAAGGCCATGCGTATTTAGGCACCGATAACTTATATATCAACGCAATAAACCCGAGCGCGAGGGCGTTTGGGTTTATTATTGAAGCGTATGTAACCTGGCGGCGCCACACCGCCTGTTAGTAGGGAGACACATGAACGTTCTGGTCGTCAACGCAGGATCTTCGACCCTTAAGTATCAGGTCATCGATACCAAGTCCCACAAGGTGTCCGCAAAGGGCTCCTGCGAGCGCGTCTGCTTTACCGGCGGTACCTTCACTCACGCTGCCAACGGTTCCAAGAAGGTGACCGAGAACATCGAGTTCCCCGACCACAAGGTCGCCATCGAGGTCGTCCTGAAGGACCTCGAGGCCAACGGCGTCAAGATCGAGGGCATCGGCCACCGTATCGTTCAGGGCGGTTGGTACTTCGGCGATTCCTCCCTCGTCGACGAGGACGTCCTCGCCAAGATCCGCGAGGTCGCTCCGCTCGCCCCGCTGCACAACAACCCCGAGGCCAACGTTATCGAGTACTGCCTCGAGCAGTATCCCGACCTGCCCAACGTCACGGTCTATGACACCGCTTTCCACTTCAATATGCCCGAGGTCGCCAAGACCTACGCCCTGCCCAAGGACGTCTGCGACAAGCTGCACATCCGTAAGTACGGCGCCCACGGCACCAGCTACCGCTACATCTCCAAGAAGGTCGCCGAGATGACCAACGGCGAGGCCCGCAAGGTCGTCGTGTGCCACATCGGTTCCGGCGCTTCCCTGTGCGCCATCGAGGACGGCAAGTGCATGGACACCACCATGGGCTTGACGCCGCTCGACGGTGTCATGATGGGCACCCGCTGCGGCTCCATCGACCCGGCTACCGTGTGCTACCTGCAGCGCGAGGGCGGCTACACCTTCGACGAGGTCGACGAGATGATGAACAAGAAGTCCGGCCTTTTGGCTGTGACCGGCGGCAAGACCAACGACTGCCGCAACGTCGAGGAGCTCGCCGCCGCTGGTGACCCCGATGCTCAGCTCGCCTTCGATATGTTTGTCTACAAGATTGCCGCCAAGGCTGCCGAGATGGCTACTTCCATGTGCGGCATGGACACGCTGGTCTTCACCGCTGGCATCGGTGAGCACGCTCCGGCCGTTCGTGCCGGCGTTGCCGACCGTCTGGCCTTTATGGGCGTCAAGATGGATCATGCCCGCAACGCCCTGCGTGGTGACGGCGCTTGGTGCCTGTCTTCCAAGGATTCCAAGGTCAAGATCTTCGTCATCCCCACGGACGAGGAGTTCATGATCGCTTCCGACGTCGAACGCATCGTCAGCGGTAAGTAATTGATGCAAGGGGAGGGGACTGGATGGCCTTGTGCCGTTCAGCCCCCTTTTATGCTCTTTGGGCGAAGAGCTTAATAGATATTTATTGAACTCTGATAACTTCTTATTAAGGGTACGGCCGCCTTATAGGTTTGCCGGCCGTACTGTAATCACGAAGGAGTCTCATGAACGTACTTGTTGTCAACGCCGGCAGCTCGAGCCTTAAATATCAGCTTTTGGATACCGATACCCGCGAGGTTTTCGCCAAGGGCAACTGCGAGCGTATCGGCTCGGAGATGGGCATCTTTGGCCACTCCGAGAACGGTGGTGCCAAGCAGACCGAGGAGATTCCCTTTCCCGATCATCGCAGCGCCATTGCGCGCGTGCTCGAGGAGCTCGAGAAGACCGACTTTACGATCGACGGCATCGGCCACCGTATCGTTCAGGGCGGTTGGCACTTCGATGATTCCGCGGTCGTCGACGATGAGGTCATGGCTAAGATCCTTGAGGTGGCCCCGCTCGCCCCGCTGCACAACTACGGCGAGGCAGCAGCGATTGAGTATTGCCGCGAGAAGTATCCGGAGTTGCCCAATGTGGCTGTCTTCGACACCTCGTTCCACATGACCATGCCCGAGGTCGCCTACACCTACGCCCTGCCCAAGGACGTGTGCGATAAGTATCACGTGCGCAAGTACGGCGCGCACGGTACGAGCCACCGTTACGAGTGGATGATGGCCAAGGAGATCCTGGGCTCGCGCTGCCATCGCCTGCTTTCGTGCCATCTGGGCAACGGAGCCTCGCTTGCCGCCATCGAGGACGGTGTGTGCCGCGACACCACGATGGGCCTCACGCCGCTCGACGGCTTGATGATGGGCACCCGTTGCGGTTCCATCGACCCGGCCACCGTGTGTTATCTGCAGCGCGAGGGCGGCTACAGTTACCAGGAAGTCGATGACATGATGAACAAGCAGTCCGGTCTGCTTGCCATCTCGGGCATCTCAAACGATGCCCGTGACATCCGTACGCGCGCCTCTGAGGGTGACGAGCGCTGCCTGCTCGCCTTCGATATGTTCGCCTACAAGGCCATGCAGCAGGCCGGTTCCATGATCGCCTCCATGGCGGGCGTGGATACCATCACCTTTACCGCCGGCATCGGCGAGAACGACTGGTCGATTCGCAAGGCCTTCTGCGACTGCTTTGAGTGGCTGGGCGTGCGCATCGACAACAACAAGAACCGCGAGGCCGTGGGCAACGGTCCGCAGGTCATCAGCGCCGCCGGCTCTTCCGTCACGGTCATGGTCATCCCCACCGACGAGGAATACATGATCGCCCACGACGTCGAGCGTCTGACCAAGAACAACTAACGCGCGCATTTGCAAGTAAACGACAGGCCTCCAGAGCAACAGCTCCGGAGGCCTTTTTACTAGTAGGCGGAAATTCCAGTCCCAAAGTGATCGTCACCAGCAACGCCTGTGCTCCCAGCAACGGCACCCGATCATTCAGATTCTCAGCCCCAGCTCGTAGCCAAGCCGCCGTCCACTCCAGATACCCTGACTGCCACGTGGCGGCAGGGGCCCTACAGGGTAAAG